>JBCLQU010000004.1 GCA_041223705.1 Christensenellaceae bacterium 44-20 | reverse complement strand
CTGGGCTTTTTGTTTTCAGCTTGTTTGCAGTTTGCGGCAGCAAAAAAGGGAAGAGCATCTGCTCTTCCCTTTTACTTTGCGTTTACGCATCAATGATGTTCGCTACGACACCAGAACCTACCGTTCTGCCGCCCTCTCTGATTGCAAACCGCAGTCCCTTCTCGATTGCGATTGGCGTAATCAGCTCGATATCCATCTTGATGTTGTCTCCAGGCATCACCATCTCTACCCCATCCGGCAGCTTGATGACTCCCGTCACGTCCGTCGTTCTGAAGTAGAACTGCGGGCGGTATCCGTTGAAGAACGGCGTATGACGGCCGCCCTCTTCCTTCGTCAGCACGTATACCTCACTGTCAAAGTGCGTATGCGGATGAATCGTTCCCGGCTTCGCCAGCACCTGGCCTCTCTCGATTTCGTTTCTCTGCACGCCTCTCAGCAGCACGCCGATGTTGTCGCCGGCGATTGCCTGCTCCAGCAGCTTGCGGAACATCTCTACGCCCGTTACCACCACGCTTCTCGTCTCCTGCGTCATGCCAACGATTTCTACCGTATCCTGCACCTTAATCGTGCCTCTCTCCACTCTGCCCGTCGCTACCGTGCCGCGGCCCGTGATGGAGAAGACGTCCTCTACAGGCATCAGGAACGGAAGGTCGGATGCTCTCTCAGGCGTCGGGATGTAGCTGTCGACCGCATCCATCAGCTCGAAGATGCACTTGCACTCCGCGCTCTCTTTCACGTCGTCGTGCGTTGCGCCGTACTCCAGCGCATTCAGCGCAGAACCCTTGATGATCGGAATATCGTCGCCCGGGAAATCATACTCGGAAAGCAGGTCTCGCACTTCCATCTCGACCAGCTCCAGCAGCTCCTCGTCGTCTACCATGTCTACCTTGTTCAGGAACACGATGATATATTTTACGCCTACCTGACGTGCCAGCAGAATGTGCTCTCTGGTCTGCGGCATCGGGCCGTCTGCGGCCGATACAACCAGGATTGCGCCGTCCATCTGTGCTGCGCCCGTGATCATGTTCTTAACATAGTCTGCGTGTCCGGGGCAGTCAACGTGTGCATAGTGCCGGTTCTCCGTCTCATACTCTACGTGCGCCGTATGAATCGTGATGCCTCTTGCCGTCTCTTCTGCCGTTCCGATATCCGCGAAGCTCATTGCTTTCGCTCCGCCCGTTGCTTTTGCAAGCACCGTCGTGATTGCTGCCGTCAGCGTCGTCTTGCCGTGGTCTACGTGCCCGATCGTTCCGATGTTGACATGCGGTTTATTTCTCTGAAATACTTCCTTTGCCATTCTCTTTCTCCTTT
>JBCLQU010000003.1:155991-214131 GCA_041223705.1 Christensenellaceae bacterium 44-20 | reverse complement strand
TCGTCGATAGCCTTGTCAACGCCTCTCATAACGTCGGACCAGAAGGAGCCGTTGTATGTCTGCAGGATAACTGCAACCTCGCTCACTTCGCCGTCGCCGGAAGGCTCGGTCGACGCATCGCCGGGATCAACAACAGGGCTGTTATCCGGCTCTTCTCCGCCCTTAGAGCAGGAGACGAACAGCATCGCAACCAGAAGGAGAGCGAGTACGATGGAAATAGTCTTTTTCATTTCCCTTTTTCCTCCAAAAAAATTCTTATGCATCTTCTGCATAGAGTGAAGATAGAAATTACCGCAAGGTGATGCCTGCGGCCAACTATCTTTAAATTGAGTATATCAGGCGGAAATGCCGGTGTCTATACGATTTTTCGTGTTTATTTATACGTTTTTGTCATATATTTATGACGGATTCCGAAACACATTTCAATACCATTGATGCGGCAAAGCCGCTTTTTTGCAATCCCTTCCCTCTTTTCCCGCCCGCCGCCCGGGGCGGATTATGACAAAAGTTATGACAAAACTGGCCGGCGGGAATTTGTAAATCTTGCATTTTTATGATACTGCCAAAAGCCCAAAAAGCCCTCCGCGCATTGCGGAGGGCCTTTTTCTCTTCTTTCTAATTTCAATTACGCATCGATCAGCCGGTGGTCTATGAGAATTTTACGGACTTCCTCATCGTTTTCCATGCTGTCCTTATCGACGATAGCACAGCCGCTGTCGATATATTCCGGGACTTCTTCGCCAAGGGCGACTTTGTAGCCCGTCATCGTGCCGGTATAGCCCATGTGGAGGGGGTTCTGCGTAGAAACAGCCGCGACAGCGCCGCTTCTGATATATTCAAGGGAGACGGGCGAGAGGTCGATAGAGACGATCTTGATATCACCAACTCTGCCGGCTTCCTCAACCGCAGTAATGGTCGGGGTCAGCTGCCCCTCCGATGCTGTAATGAAACCGCCGAAGTCTTTGCGAGCCGTCAGCGTATCGCGGACGAACGTCAGCTCAGCGTCCGGAACACTATAAGAATAGAACATCTGATAGCATTCCATATCCGGGTAGTGCTCCTTGATATAGTCGGCTGCGCCCGCGGAGCGCTGAGCGCTGGCAACAACGCTGTCATTCCAGTTGATCATCGCCCAAAGGCCCTTGCCGCCCAGAGCTTTGCCGAGCGCCTCGCCGGCCAGCTCTCCAAGCTTGTAGTTATCCGTAGCAACCAGGCAGACCGGCCACTTCGAATCAGTGGAGTTATTTATGAGAACAACGGGGATATTCTTCTCCTCGCAGATGCTCATCGCACTGCCGACAGACGCCGGATCTCCGGGAGCGATGACAATGGCGCTGACCTTTTTCGCAACGGCGGCTTCTATCATTTCGACCTGAGCCTGCAGGTTACTGCCATCGTCCGGGCCGTTGACGGAGCATTTCACGCCTTTTTCAGCGAGCTCGTCTATTGCCTTCTCAACGCCTCTCTTCACATCCGACCAGAAAGAGCCATTGAGGGTCTGCATAATCACCGCAATCTCTCCGACTTCTTTATCGCCGCCCTGGGCATCGGCCGACTGGGCAGGATCAGCAGCAGGGCTGTTATCCGGCTTATCTTCGCCGCCCTTGGAACAGGAGACGAACAGCATCGCAACCAAAAGTAATGCGAGCACAATAGAAATTGTCTTTTTCATTTTCCCTCCATATTTAGTTCGGCGCCTATTGAATATGGTTACTATACTATAGTTTCCAGGGATAGTAAACTGAATTTTCAGGCAAAAAAGTTACCTTTTCTGAACCAATTCAAAAGGCATTGATGCTCTCTCATGCAGGCGCCGGCCGCCGGGCACCCCATATTTTTACTGCTATACCAAAAGCTCAGCAGGATTCAAAACACAGAAAGGGAGCGAGAGCTGCCCAGGCACCGGGCTTTGCTTGGCTCCCCACTGAGGGACGCGTTTTTTTGGCAGAAAAACGCTGGTTTTTGGTCTTGACCATCCCGGGAGTATAAAAAACCCCGGGCAGCAGAGGGTTGTTCGCTGCCCGGGCAGATGATGGTGATAAAGAGCGGTGTTTTGGCGCTTCCACCGTTCTTTTTTTGCGCAATGGATTATTTGCCCTGCCGGAACTGGCTGGGCGTTTGGCCAAGCTGTTTATGAAAGACCCGGCTGAAATATTTCTGAGAAGAAAAGCCGCATCGCCGGGCAATTTCCTCGATGCTGTGGTCCGAAGCCAGCAGCAGGCGCTTGGCCTCTTCCAGCCGGACCCGGGCGACCAGCTGAACCAGAGAGACGCCCCATCGCTTTTTGGCGATGCGGCAGGCATACGATTCGCTGACGTGCGCCGCCCGGACAATATCCCCGACCGTGATGCTCTTCCGGAAATTTGCCCGGATATACTGCTCAATGCGCTCCTCCGCAGACAGTTTCTTCGTGCCCATTTTTGTCAGGTTGAGCAGCAGGGCTTTGACATAGTACTCCAGCAAAGCCTCGTTTTTATCCGGGCTGTAATATTCCTGGTTGATATTGGAAAACAGCCAGAGCAGTTTTCCCTGGCGGTCTGAAACACGCAGGGTTTGGGGCAGGACAAAATCCGTTTTCAGCTTGAAGCCGTAGTACTCTTGTTCGAGATCCCAGTTGATTTTCTCCCAGTGATATACCCCGGCAGGATAGGCGATAACATCATAGGCTGAAATGCCGATATCCTGCTTGGAAATCCGAACATTGGCCGGCTCTTTGATGAGCAGATACAGCAGTTCAATTTCCTCATGCTTATGCCACTTGGCGATCCCTTTGGCATTTCTCTTATGGTGCGCCGTACTCGCCACGCGAAAGCTGGCGCGCTCAATTTCCGCCGCCAGAGGCTGTTCCATCGTTTCTTTTTTCTTTTGCGCACTGCTTATTTTTTCTGGTATCATATCAATAAGTATATCATTTTTTCACTCTGGCACAACGCCTTTCTTTGGGCACAGAGGAAGAATAGCAGCGGAAATTCGGGCGCGATGCGCCGCCCTTGACTGCACAGCAGATTATTTCCCTTTCCGGAACTGACCGGGCGTTTTGCCAAACTGCCTATAGAAGACCTGGCCGAAGTATTTTTGAGAAGAAAAACCGCATTGCCGGGCAATTTCCTCAATGCTCTGATCCGAAGCCAGCAGCAGGAATTCGGCTTCTTCCAGCCGAATTTGGGTAGCCAGCTGCATCGGAGAGACGCCCCAGCGCTTTTTGACGATGCGGCAGGCATACGATTCGCTGACGTGCGCCGCCCGGGCGATTTCCCCGGCCGTGATGCGCTCCCGGAAGTTTGCCCGGATATACTGCTCGATGCGCTCGGCCGCGGGCAGTTTCTCCATGCCCATTTTGGTCAGATTGAGCAGCAGGGCTTTGACATAGTGCTGGAGCAGTGCGCCGTTTTTATCCGGGCTGTGGTATTCCCGGTTGATGCTGGAAAACAGCCAGAGCAGAGTTCCCTGGCGATCCGAGATGCGAAGAGGCTCGGGCAGGATAAAATCCGTCTCCAGCATGAGGCAGTAGAACTCCTGGCTGCGGCTCCAGTCGATATTCTCCTGGTGATACACCCCGGCGGGATAGGCCAGAACATCACAGGCGGAAATGCCGATGCTCTGCTCGGACGCCTTGACGGAGGCCGGCCCTTTGATGAGCAGATACAGCAGTTCGATGCCCGTATGCTTATGCCGCGCCGTGATCCAGACGTCGCTCTCCTCTTTATGATGCGCCGCATCCGTCAGGCGAAAACAAGCCCGCTCAATCTCCGCCGCCAAATTTTGCTCCATACTCTCTCTTTCTTTTGCGCGCTGTTCTGTTTTTTCTGGTATTATAATAAAGATACCAGTTTTTTTGCTCTGGCACAATATTTTTCTTTTGATACGAGGGGGAAGCGGCGATGAAAATTTGGGCGCACCGGGGGGCCAGCGCGGCCGCGCCGGAAAACACCATGGAGGCTTTTTCTCTGGCTGCCCAGATGGGCGCAGACGGCATCGAGCTGGATATTCAGCTTTCGGCAGACGGCGAAGTTGTCGTCCTACACGACGAGACGGTGGACCGCACTTCTTCGGGCAGCGGCCGGGTTTGCGATTTGACGCTGGCGCAGCTGAGGGAGCTGGATTTTTCCTGCGGCATGGCGGCCTACACGGGCGCGCGCATTCCCACGCTCCGGGAGGTTTACGCGGCGTTTGCCAAAAGCGGGATGTTCTTCAATGTGGAAATCAAATGCGAGCAGGGGGATTACCGCACGCTCTGCGAGAAAGCGCTAGCGCTGGAAAAAGAGGCGGGCATGGCCGGGCGCGTTCTCTACTCCTCCTTCAACTGGGACGCGATGCGGGAGGTGCGGGCGCTCTGCCCACAGGCCGAGACTGCCCTGCTCTACGAGCGCGCCTTATGGAGCCCGCAGAACTATGCTCTACAGCTGGGGGCCGGGGCTGTGCACCCCTCGGGGTATACCCTGCTGGTTCCGGGGGTAGTGCGCCGCTGCCATAAGAAGGGAGTGCGCGTGCACGCCTGGACCATCGACTCCCCCTTCGCCCTCCGGCAGATGGCGCGGATGGGCGTGGACGCCGTCATCACCAACCGGCCGGCGTTTGCCCGGGAAATTTTGCAGAAATAGAAACATGCCGCCTTCGCGGGCAGGGCGCTCTTCCCTTTGCCGTATTCTCATGCGCCTGCGGCGCGGCTTTGCCTTTGCCCGGCAGATATGGTATAATAAACGCACGGCTTAAGCGGAAGGGCTATGCCCTTCCGAAGCCTGGGCATTTATTGACGGCTGCCGTCAGCGCACACTGCGCGCTGACGACATGGTATAATAAACGCACGGCTTAAGCGGAAGGGCTATGCCCTTCCGAAGCCTGGGCATTTATTGACGGCTACCGCCAGCGCACGCTGCGCGCTGACGACATGGTATAATGAACGCACGGCAAGGCGCAAAGGTCAAGGGCGATGGGCAACCATGGGGGCAAGCCCCCATACCCCTTTACTTATTTTTTAAAATGGAATTGCCGGGAAAGCCAGTTCGCATGGCGGCATGATATAATAAAAAAGATATTTTTAGATAGGAGCATGTTTTCTTTACTATGATTCGAGAACTGAGGCAGGAAGACCGGGAAATCTTCCTGGCAATGTGCCAAAAATTTTACCAGAGTTCCGCCGTTCTGCACGGCATCCCTGCGGCCAACATGGAGGAGACCTTCCGGCGGGTTGTGGCCGGCTCGCCCTATGCGCAGGGCTATCTGCTCACCCACCAGGGCGAGACTGCGGGCTATCTGCTCACCAGCACGACTTATTCCAACGAGGTCGGCGGGCTGGTGATTTGGCTGGAGGAGCTCTATCTGGAGGAGAAGTTCCGGGGGCTGGGCCTGGGCGGCGCGGCCATGGAGTATATTCGGCAGAACTGCCCGGCAGACGTGCGGCGCCTGCGCCTGGAGGTTACCCCCTGCAATCAGGGCGCCATCCGGCTCTACGAGCGCAAAGGCTACCAGAAGCTGGACTACATTCAGATGGTTCAGGATTTTTAAAGGAAAAAGGCAGGGCAGAAGCCCTGTCTTTTTTTGCGGGGATTGGGGGAAGGGGAAGGTCAATGGCCGCTCTGAAACATGGGGGCAAGCCCCCATACCCCCTTACTTAGGATGATAAATAGGGCAGCGCGGGGATAGATTTCTTCGTGGGGCGGGCAGAGTATGAGCGAGCATGTGCCCTCTGAATGGCTGGTTTGCGGCTTCGCGTGCGGGGCCGACAGATTATACTACACTGTCAATCGGGTACAGCGGCGTATGCGGAATTGACAGGTTTTTCCGTCCCACCATTCGGGTATTTTCTCCATAGGAGCATAGGTATGGAAACGCACAACACGGGAGAGCATTTACCGGCGAACAAGCCGATTTGCAGCGGCGTGTGCGGAATTGACGGGTTTTGCCGTCCCACCATTCGGGTATTTTTCTCCACAGAAGCATAAGTATGGAAACGCACAACACGGGAGAGCATTTACCGGCGAACAAGCCGATTTGCAACAACGTGTGCAGAATTGACGGGTCTCGCCGCCCCACCATTCGGGTATAAAAATAGCAGCTTATCAGAAGGCAAATGCTTTTTTGATGATTCCCCATATGGGGTATGGGGGCCTACCCCCATGTTTACCCATGCCCTTGGCCTTTAGATGAGCGACAAACTGCGCAGGAGAAAAATCCAGGCGGTTACCGTCGCGGCGGAAAAGAGCGTCGTGTAGACGATGATGCTGGAGGAGAGGTCTCCGTCGTTGCCCAGGTTCACGGCCATGATATACGAGGCTGTGGCAGTCGGCGAGGCAAACATGATGAGCAGGGCCACCAGGCGCTCCCCCGTAAACCCCAGCCAGACGGCCACCGGCAAAAACACCGCCGCCTGCGCAACGAGCTTGAGAAACGTCGCCCAGAGCGCAGGCCCAAGACAGCGCTTTGCGCCGTCCAGCCGGAAGCTGGCGCCGATGGCCAGAAGCGCCAGGGGCGTCGCCACGCTGCTCACGCTTTGCAGGGAAGACGTGAGCATCCGGGGAAGGCGCAGATTCCAGACGGCAAAGGGCAGACCCAGCAAAATGCCCCAGATAATCGGATTTTTGAGCACGCCCAGCAGCGCCTGCTTTGCCACGCCGCCCTGAGCGGCGCCCTCCGGCCGCCTGCCCTCTATCGTCAGGATGATGACGGCCATGATATTATACAGCGGCGCGGCGGCCAGAATCATAATAGAGGCGTAAGAAGCGCTGCCGTAAATATTCTGCATGAGCGCCACGCCCAGCAGCGCGGCGCTGCCCCGGTACGAGCCCTGGACAAAGCTGCCCACCATGCTCTTATCCTTCAAAAACAGGCGCGCGCCGCCCCAGATGAGCAAAATGCAGGCCAGAGAAGAGAGAAAGCCAAAGGCCAGGAAGCGGAAATCCAGCAGGGAGGCCGCATCCATCCCGGAAATTTCCAGAAACAGCATGACGGGCAGCGTGATGGAATACGTCAGCCGGTTGGCCACGGTAACGAAGTTGTCGTTGAGCATTTTGGCGCGCCCCAGCAGATAGCCCAGCACGATGACCAAAAAGACCGGGATAGTCGCATTCAGGCTATAAATAAAATTCTCCAGCATGATAAGCAGCCTTTCTTTCTCTTTTTTCCATTATACTACGCCGCCGGCTTTTTGCGCAAAAAAACTGCGGCGGGCTTTTCGCGCGCCGCAATGCATCTCCTACTGCCTGGCCTGCCGCGCGGCCAGAACTTCCTGCACAAAGCAAAGAGCCGTCTGCCCGGCGGCGCCTGCGCCTGCCTCGCGGTAGACGATGGGCATCCCCAGCTTGGCCGCCATGCGGTTGAGCCCGGCGCCGTTGGCCAGCACCAGTTCCTGCGCGGCGGCTACGGCGTTATCCAGCTCCTTCATGGTCGCCCGCAGCACCTCGGGCTCCAGCCGCTCCTGCCCATAGGCATACAGCGCCAGCTCCCGGTTATAGACGGCGTGGGCATATTCCATAAACGCCCGGGCGCAGGAAAGCAGAAAGGCCGTCGCCTCCTCGTCGCCCTCATACGAGCGCAGCAGCGCCCGAAATTTCTCCAAATCCAGCACAAACATCATCTCCTTTATCTTTGATTATTCGCCATGTACCGGCGTTTTCCTTGTTTTTCCACGCCCTTCATGCTAAAATGAGAAAAACTGCTTCTCTGGAGGTTTTCCCATGGGTAAAAAAGTGTTTCTCAACGAATTTTCCGCGCTGGAAGTGCAAGAGCTGCTCAAAAAGAAGGAGGAGGTCGTGGCCATCGTGCCATTTGGCTCCTGCGAGAGCCACGGCTGGCACTGCCCGCTGGGACCGGACTTCTTCGTGCCCACGGAGGCCGCAAGAAGGGCTGCCGAGCGGCTGGACAACGTGGTCGTCGCGCCCTGCCTGCCTTACGGCACCTCCATCCACTATAACCAGTTTCCCCTTTCGCTGACCCTGCGGTTTGAGACCGTGCAGGCTGTGGCCGAGGACGTGCTCGAAAGTCTCATTGCCAATGGCATTACGCATCTCTACCTGCTCAACGGCCACGACGGCAACATTCCGGCGCTGGAGATTGCGGCGCGCAACGTCAAAAACCGCCACAAGGAGGCGCGCATCCTCTTCCTGCCGGCATGGTGGGAGAAAGTCGGCCCGATTATGGGCGATCGCTTCGAGGTCTGGGGCGGGCTTGGGCATGGCGGCGAGGGCGAGACTTCTATCATGATGGCCGTGCGGCCAGATTTGGTCGACCTCTCCCGGGCCGAGGCACAGGTGCCCCAGGGCGTCATCGATATGGACAAGGCGACCATCATCTGGGATATTGGCGAGATTACCCGCACCGGCGCCACCGGCGACCCGACCCGCGCCAGCATGGAAAAGGGCCGGCAGATGCTGGAAATTTTGACCGGGCTGATTGCCGACGCCATCACGGACATGCGGGCGCAGGGCTGGGATTACAGGACCAAATAGTGCAAAAAACCGAAGGCTCTGCCCTCGGTTTTTTGTTGGGGCGGAAAAAGCAAGGGCAAAAGGGCAAGGGAAGAGGGCGAAGGTCAAGGGCATTAGTGAACATGGGGGCAAGCCCCCATACCCCATGATGGGAAAAGCAGAAGCTGGAGGCGGCGAGGAGAGCGCAGGCAAAGGCTTCAGGGGGTATAGGGGCAGAAGGGCAAGGGCATCGGTGGACATGGGGGCAAGCCCCCATACCCCATGACGGAAAAGTGGGAGTTGGAGGCGGCGAAGAGAGCGCAGGCAAAGGCTCCAGGGGGTATAGGAGCAGAAGAGCAGGGGCATCAGTGAACATGGGGGCAAGCCCCCATACCCCATGACGGAAAAACGGAAGCTGGAGGCGGCGAAGAGAGCGCAGGCAAAGGCTTCAGGGGGTATAGGGGCAGAAGGGCAAGGGCATCGCTAAACATGGGGGCAAGCCCCATACCCCTTACATTATAATAGGGGTGGAGTTGCGCAAAAAAGCACAGCGGGCAGGGAGCATGCGCCCTCTGAAAAAATAGCTTCCGGCGCCGCATGCGGAAGGGGCAGGTTCCTGGGTTCCATCATTCGGGGACTGCACCGCACACAGGGCTGAAGGGCGTTTCTATCCTGCTAATCGGATGCGGCAGGAATCTCTTATCCCCAATCAGCTTTATAGTCGCCAAGTCCTGGGGTATGGGGCGCAAGCCCCATGGCTGCCCACCGTCCTTGACCTTGGGCGCGTCTGGAGCTAGGCCAGGGTGGAAGAACAAAAAATATACTAAAGAAGGAAAAGCGCAGGCGCTTTTGAGAGGAGGGACGCGGCATGTTGGAGATTGTTTTTAGCGAGAGCGCGGCAGGAAGCCTTGCGGCGGCAATGGGCAAAAAGAGCGGCAAAGGCCGCCGGGAGGCGCTTGCCGCAAAAAACGGCGGGTATGAATTAAACGGCCCGGGGCAGCCGGCTTTGGCCGGGAGCCAGGAAGATATTTGCAGTTTTCCGCTTTATCTGGGCTTTGGCGCCATAGACGAGGCGGGCATCGGCCCACTGCGGGAGCGGGCTGTCTCCGCGCTAACGGGCGCTTACCCGGCCGAAGGGACCCATGCCGCGCAGGCGTTTTTGCAGGCGGCCCGCTCATCCCTGGAAAAACTGCTGAGCCGGGCAAGGCAGGGCGAGCCCCTGCGCATCTGGGCCAGCGGCCAGCCGGACGACGCCTGCGGGCTTTGCTGGCTGATGGAACAGCTGATGGACGCAGGGCTGGAGAAGCTGGATGCCGCGCTGGTCTTGCTGCCCAGTTTCTGCGAAAAACCCGGCGGCACGGCGGTTTTGCACAGCGGCTGGGGCGAGCTCTCTGCGCAGGAATGGAGCCGGATGGCAGGGCTGGGCCAAAAGATTCCGGCGGCTCTCTGCCAGGCCATGGCGGCCTGCTGGCAGCAGCTTCGGGCGCAAAACGCGCCGCTGCGCGCCGTAGTAAGCGGGCGGCTGGTCGGCGTGCACTATGGGTTCTACGATTTCCTGATTCTGCGCGAGCTGGAGACAGAGCCGGAGGAGTTCCTGGAGGCGCGGCTGATTGGCAAACTGCTGGGCAAATACTCTCTGGGCCTGAGCGACGCCTTCTTCGCCCTGCGTTTAGAGCAGTTTGTTCGGGACGGCGCCTTGCAGGAGGTCTCCTCCCCCGCCCCGGGAGAGCCGGCCTATCACCGCATACTGCGCAAGGCAGGCCCGCAGCAAGAGACAGAGCGATAGCCCGGGCAGAAAAGGCGGACAAAGAGGGCGCTCCCGCAGAGGCAGGCGCGCAAAACGCCCTTCGCCTAAGGCGGGGCAAACAAAAAAGAAGAGAGCGAATTGCTCTCTTCTTTTTTTAATCAAGATGAAGCGCATAACAGGAGGCCTCGAACAAGCTCCCATCATACCTCGGATACTGCCCATAAGATTCAAACCGAAACCCGCATTTTTTCAGCACGTTTCCGGAGGCCGTATTGGCAGTTGCATGGCGGGCGAAAAAATCGCGCGCGCCAAGGCTTTCGTATGCCCACGAAACCAGCGCTTTTGCGGCTTCGGTCGCGTATCCCATGCCCCAGTAAGCCCGGTTCAGATTGTAGCCCAGTTCATAGGAGGCGCGCTTCGCGTCGCAGATGACCGAGCCTGAGCCGATGACTTTTCCCGAATTTTTGAGGCAAAAGCAGAACTCGTTTTTATCCCCCAGAGAGCGGATCCACTCCTCGGCATCGGCGGGGCTCTTATGCAGAGGATAAGGCATATATCTGTTGACAAGCGGGTCTCCCGCCCATTCAAATACGGCGCTGGCATCGTCCACGGTCAGCGGCCTTAAAATCAATCGCTCTGTCTCTATTCTCTTCATATTTTTACTGCTCCAGCAGTTTTTGCAGCCGCGCTACGCCCTGCTCACTGGCCTGGGGGGTATCCCGCAGGGGGAAAGGAATGCCCATCTGCTCGTATTTGGGCAGGCAGAGCTTGCGGAAGGGCAAGAGCTCGGTTTTCTGCACGTTTTTAAACCCGCGCACGAACTCCCCCAGGGCGCGGATATGCTCCGGGGCGTCCGTCAGCCCGGGGACGACCACATGCCGCACCCAAGTGGGCACGCCCATCTCCTCCGCCAGCCGCAGAAACGCCTGCACCTGCGCAAAACTACCGCCGGTATGTTTTTTGTACTCCGCTTCCGAGAGGAACTTCACATCTGCCAGCACCAGGCTGGTCTGCGCGAGCACGGAGCGGGCAGCCGAAAGCGCGCCCATGCAGGAGGTATCCAGCGCGGTATGCACGCCCTGCTCCCGCAGAAGCCGGAAAAATTCCGCGCCAAAGCCCGCCTGCATGAGCGGCTCGCCCCCTGAGAGCGTTACGCCGCCGCCCCTCTTCCAATAGGGCGCATACCGCAGTGCCTTCTGCGCGGCCTGCTCCGGCGTATAGGGCTGGCCTTGGCCGAATGCCCAGGTATCCGGATTGTGGCAATAGGCGCACCGCAGCGGGCAGCCCTGCAAAAACACCACAAACCGCAGGCCTGGCCCATCCACCGCCCCCAGAGACTCAAAGGAATGCACATAGCCGATATTCTGCTCTTCTTTGCGCATGGCGCCGCTCCTTTCGCTGGGGGATTAAGGGCAAGGGATTAAGGTCTAAGGTCAAGGGCTTAGGGGTGTTTTTGAAAAAACACCCCTAACACCCCAAAAACTTCTATGATAAGAAAATAGGGGGGCGAGTGGACATGCCCAAAGGCGCGCCTGTGCGCCGTCCGGCAGGGGAAGGGCGCCGTCTGAAAAAGCATCCGTTCTCCGGCTGGCCGGCGGGCAACGCGCGTTATCGCCGCATTCCCATCGCCGGGGCTTCTTAGCGGGCTTGCCCTCATGGCTAGAGCGGCCTTGGCTTTGCCGCACCGAATGGATGATTCACGCGGAGGGACAGGCCTTGCCGTTCTGCCGGGGCGGCGCACCGCAGGCGGGAGATAATGGCATTTCAGCCTTTCTTCAGCGCACCTTTCGCGCAAAGGAGAAGAGCGCCATGCCAAAAAGCTCTGCCATCTCCTCAAAACACCGGCCACCTTGGTTGCAAAAAGTATTCTCTCCTCCCCTATAGTAAGGGGGTATGGGAGCTTGCCCCCATGTTAACCAATGGCCCTTGACCTTGAACTTGCCCTAAACCGCCTGATGGAACGTGCGGCTGATGACCTCTCTCTGCTGTTCCCGGGAGAGGCGGACGAAATTGACGGCATAGCCCGAGACGCGGATGGTCAGCGTGGGATAGAGCTCGGGGTGGTCGTAGGCATCCATCAGGGTCTCGCGGTTTAAGACGTTGACGTTGATATGGTGCGCGCCCTGGGCGAAATAGCCGTCCAGCATGGCCACCAGGTTTGCCGTCTGCTCGCCCTCGGTTTTCCCGAGCGCCGCCGGGACGATGGAGAACGTGTTGGAAATGCCGTCCTGGCAGATGCCGTAGCGCAGCTTGGCCACCGAATTGAGCGCGGCCAGGGCGCCGTTTTTCTCCCGGCCGGCCATGGGGTTGGCGCCGGGGGCGAAGGGCTCGCCGCCTTTTCTGCCATCCGGAGTCGAGCCGGTCTTTTTGCCGTACATGACGTTGCTCGTAATCGTCAGAATCGAGAGCGTGTGCTCTGCGCCGCGGTAGCACGGGTTTTTCTTCAGTTCCTCAAAGAACTTCTCCACCTGCTCGCA
Source organism: Christensenellaceae bacterium 44-20 (assembly GCA_041223705.1). Taxonomy (NCBI): domain Bacteria; kingdom Bacillati; phylum Bacillota; class Clostridia; order Christensenellales; family Christensenellaceae; species Christensenellaceae bacterium 44-20. Next base: position 201,505 of record JBCLQU010000003.1, on the reverse strand, counting down.
GGCGATGGCATCCACCCGGTCGTCGTCGTTGCCGAAAGCGGGATAGCTTCCCGTGGTCTCAAAATCCGTGATGAGGCCGGTCTGCGCATCCCGGATGCAGCGCACCCGGGCATATTTGATGGCCGAAAGCGAATCGGCCAGCACGCTCATGCCCGCGATGCCAAAGGCCATGAAACGGTGCACCTGGCTGTCGTGCAATGCCATCTGGCTCTTTTCATAGGCGTATTTATCGTGCATATAGTGGATGATATTCATGGCGCTGACGTACGTCTTGGCAAGCCAGGGGCGGTAGAAATCCATCAGCTCCAGCACTTTGTCGTATTCCAAATATTCGCCGTCGTAGGGCGCGTGCACCGGGCCCACCTGCTCGTTTTTCTTCTCGTCTTTGCCGCCGTTCAGGCTCATGAGCAGCAGCTTGGCCAGGTTTGCCCGGGCGCCGAAGAACTGCATCTGCTTGCCCACCTGCATGGCCGAGACGCAGCAGGCGATGGCGTAGTCGTCCCCATAGACCGGGCGCATGACATCGTCGCTCTCATACTGGATGGCATCCGTATCGCAGGAGACCTTGGCGGCGAACTTCTTCCAGTTTTCGGGCAGGGCCTCGCTCCAGAGCACGGTCAGGTTGGGCTCGGGCGCCGGGCCCAGGTTATAGAGCGTATGCAGCATGCGGAAGCAGTTTTTGGTGACCAGCGGGCGGCCATCCTCCCCCATGCCGCCCACGGACTCGGTGATCCACATGGGGTCGCCGCCGAACAGCGTGTTGTAGCTGGGGGTGCGCAGGTGCCGCGCCAGGCGCAGCTTGATCACGAAATCGTCCATGATCTCCTGGGCCTGCTCCTCGCAGAGCGTGCCCTCGGCGAAATCCCGCTCGAAGTAGATATCCAGGAAGGTGGAGACGCGCCCCAGGCTCATGGCCGCGCCGTTCTGCTCCTTGATGGCCGCCAGATAGCCGAAATACAGCCACTGCACGGCCTGTTTTGCATTCTGGGCGGGCAGGGAGATATCCACCCCGTAATCCGCCGCCATTTTCTTCATATCCGCCAGCGCCGCGATCTGATCCGAGATCTCCTCGATTTCCCGGATGGTATCGCCCAGCAGGGCGCCCTGGCTCAGCGCCAGCTTATCCTGCTTTTTCTGCTCCACCAGCGCATCGATGCCATACAGCGCCACGCGCCGGTAATCCCCGATGATGCGGCCGCGGCCATAGGCATCGGGCAGGCCGGTGATGAGCCCGCAATGCCGCGCCTGCTTGATTTCCGGCGTATAGGCGGCGAAAACGCCGTCGTTATGCGTCTTATGGTGCTCAAACGCTTTCTCGATTTCCTCCGAAACCTGATAGCCATAGGCCTGGCAGGCCTCCCGCACCATGCGCATCCCACCAAAGGGGTTGCAGGCGCGCTTTAGGGGCGCATCCGTCTGAAGGCCGAGGATGATATCCCGCTGCTCGTCCACATATCCCGGGCCAAAGGCCGTGGGCGTGATGACGGTTTTGGTATCCACATCGTAGACGCCGCCCCGGGCGATCTCCTCCTTCAAAAGGTTCTGCACTTTTTCCAGCACCTGGCGCGTGCGCGCCGTAGGCCCGGCCAGAAAGCTGGCATCGCCCAGATAGGGCTGATAGTTTTTCGCAATAAAATCCCGGACGTCGATCTTGCTCTGCCAATCTCCCCCGGTAAATCCTCTCCAAGCGTTTTCCTGCATTGCTCTTCTCCTTTCCCTTCTGCCCGGCCAATGCCGGCAGGCTGTTTGCAAATATCAAAAAGGGCAGCACCCAGATAGATGCTGCCCAGACGGTCGGCTTAAAAATCCCCTCCGCTCCCTGGTGGTATTCCACCCGAAACCGTCAGTTACGGAGGTTCCTGCTGTTCTGCGCTTTTGCCAAAAGCACAGGTTTTTTACAAAACTACCATATCATGCGGCGGCGCAAATGTCAAGCACATGCTCTAGCACAGTAGCGCGGTAATGCGCCGCATCATGCAGGCAAATTGTCCCGGAAAATGCCTCCCAGGCGGGGCACATTCGGGCGCGCGGCAACGGCGCCTGCCGGAATTTTCCTGCGGCAAAATCTGGCAGATAGCTTTTCAGGGCAGGCAGAGGTGCGGGGCTTGGGGGGCAGCAGATTCGGGGCAAACCGGGCAGGAGCGCGGCTTTTGCCAGCCATGAGCAGGCAGGCCAAAACTGAGATTTCCCCCGGGCAGGCGGAACCTCTGCGCCTGGCCTAGTTTTCCTTCAACAAAATTTGCCGGATGAACAGCTCTTATTTATAGACCTCGCCGCACTCAAAATACATGCAGGCCAGCTCGGGATGCGCCTCCCCTATCAGCGCGCAGACGTGCTCCATGCCTGCCCGCTCGCTGCCCGCGTGCCCGCAGATGAGGATGGCCTTGGCAAAGCCCATCTGGGCGGCATCTCTGGCGTATTCGCCGCACATCCATTCGCAGACCTCTCCGCCGATGAGCAGCTCGGTCTCGCCCGTCAGCGCCTGCATCATCATCTGCTCCCCCGGGCAGCCGATGAGCAGGGCGATTTTGGAGACGGGCGTATCCGCCGCGCCCACCATGCGGATATGCGCGATGCCCCACTTCTCCTCTAGCTGGGCCATAATCTGCCGGGGCGTCTGCTTCTGGGCCAGCGTGAAGGCAAAGCGGCCGTCGTACTCCCCCTGCCAGCCCAGCCTACCCAGCTCGCCCTCGATGATGCCATCCGGCAGGCGGCCGTGCAGGTGGTCGTGAAAGCGCCAGAGCGTCATGCCGCTCTGCTCGATGAGCCGCTGTTTGGCCAGGATGACCGGGTCGTTTTCCCGGCCGGTCAGGTTGTCGTGGTGCTCGTAGTAGGTGGGCTCGTGGGTGATGAGCAGATCCGCCCCCCAGGCCGCGGCGTTTTGGATGACCTCCGGCGTCGCGATAAAGCAGGCCGCCACCTTCTTCACTTCCCTGCCCGGGTCTCCCGCTTTGCAGGTATCCACAGTATTTGCAATCTCTTGCTCAGACCAGCCCAAAAGCTCGGCCATCAACTCGTCTGCTCTCATGATGTTCCCTTCCTCCCGCCTAGAATTTTCAATATAGAAAATTTCTGCGTTTTATGCAAAAATCCTTGTTCCGGGGCGAAAAGCAAAGTATACTGGGAAAAGAAAGCAAAAAGGAGAGAGCACATGAATCTTGCAGAACTGAGCATTCATCAGCTGCTGAGCCTGGGCCAGGTTTCGGACTGCCCATGCGGCAAGCAGCACGAGACGCAGTTAAAATATCTGGAGCTTGGGGCAGGGGTTTTGAGTAAACTACCCGAGGTTTTGCAAAAGGCGGGCTATCGGCGCCCCTTTGCCATTTGCGACGCCAACACCTATGCCGCGGCAGGAGAGCGCGCGCTGGCGCTGCTGGACGGCGCCGGGATTTCCTACGGCTATATGCAGCTGCGGGAAAACAAGCCCGAGCCGGACGAGGCCGCGCTAGGGCAGCTCTGCATGAAGTTCGACGCATCCTGCGACTGCATTTTGGCCATCGGGGGCGGCGTCATCAACGACCTGGGCAAGATGCTAGCCGCGGCCACGGGCAAGCGCAGCATCATGGTCGCCACGGCGCCCAGCATGGACGGCTTTGCCTCGGGCTCGGGCTCGATGGTGGTGGGGGGCGTGAAAGTGAGCCTATCCTGCCCCTGCCCGATTGGCGTGATTGCGGATACGGAGGTTATGGCGGCCGCGCCCATGCGCATGCTGCAGGCCGGGCTGGGTGACGCGCTGGCCAAATACATCTCCATCTGCGAATGGCGCATTGCACACCTGGTTACCGGGGAATACTACTGCCCCGAGATTGCCCAGATGGTGCGCACTTCGCTCAAAAACACCGTGGCCCAGGCGGATAAGCTGATGGAGCGGGACCAGCAGGCCGTGCAGAACGTGGCCGAGGCGCTGATTTTATCCGGCATTGCCATGGGGCTGGCGGGGGTCTCCCGGCCGGCATCCGGCATCGAGCACTATTTCTCGCACATGTGGGAAATGCGGGCATTTGAGAAGGGCGAGCAGAGCGATTTGCACGGCATTCAGGTGGGCGTGGGCACGCTGCTGGCCGCGCGCCTTTACGAATGGATTGCAGATCTGACGCCCAGCCGGGAGCAAGCCGAGGCGCATATGCGCGCGTTTTCCCAGGAGCAATGGGAGGCGGAAATGCCGCAGTATTTTGGCTCTGCCGCGCCCGAGATTATCGCCGTCGAGCATCGCCTGAAAAAGAACGACCCTGCCCGGCACGCGGAGCGCCTGGGCCGCATTCTGGCGCACTGGCCGGAGATTTTGCAGATCATCCGGGAGGAAGTCCCTCCGTATCAGCAGATTTTTGACCTGATGAAAAAGGCCGGGATGCCCATGATGCCCGCAGACCTGGGCTTTACCCCCGCCCAGACCCGGGAGGCGTTTCTCGGCACCCGGGAGATCCGGGATAAGTATGTCGCCAGCAGCCTGCTCTGGGATTTGGGCCTGCAAAAGGAGTTTGCAGACCGGCTGGCGCAGAGTCTGTAGGAAATGTAGTATTTTTTCGGAGGGCAAAGGGCTATCAGTAAACATGGGGGCAAGGCCCCATACCCCCATAGTGGCGAAGAAAAAGAGCAGCAGGGAGAAGGGCGATTGGGCTTCTATCATTTTGAGCTGGATAAGGTCAAGGGCGGTTGGGTAATCATGGGGGCAAGCCCCCATACCCCCTTTATGGAGAATGAAAAGCAGTTTGCGGACTGACGCTTACAGAAAATGTAATATTTTTGTTCCAGCCGTCGGAAGTTTATTGCTTTTTCGCCCCGGCCGCAGTAGGATATAGAGAGAAAAAAGGAAAAGGAGTTTTTTACTTTATGAATCCATCGACATCTGGCGCTCCGGGCAAGAATTATCTGCTGGTTACGGGCATTCTGCTCGTGATTTTCAGCGTTTATAGTCTATTTGGCATCATCCCGGCGCTCATCCTATCGCTGGCCTCGCTTTCTCTTGGGATGGTGGGCGTGATTCTATTGCTGGCCACGCTGGTGGCTTCGGCTTCTGTGATCATCAATTTTATCGCCGGAATTTTGGGGATTACCAACCGCGAAAAGCCGGAAAAGGCCAAGGCCTGCATGGGGCTGGGCGTTACGATGCTGGTGATTGCAGGGCTGAACCTCATCGCTTCCATGAGCACGGGAGAATTTAACTTTTTCTCTGCGCTTTGCGGCCTGGTTCTGCCCATCCTCTACACGGTTGGCGCATCCAAGAACAAGGCAGCTGCCCAGCAATCCGGCAATTTCTAGGAAAATCAAAAAAAGCGCCCCTTGGGCGCTTTTTTTGTGGGTATTTGCGGGGGAGCCCAAGGGCGAAAGGCTGATGGACAAGGCCAAGGGCTATGGGTGATCATGGGGGAAAAGGGCTTCTACCTTTTGGGCAGCTAAGGTCAAGGGCTATGGATAGCCATGGGGGCAAAGCCCCCATACCCCCTTTATGGGGAAGGAAAATAGAGCAGGAAGAGAGTTTGTGCGCGGGCAGAGAATGGGGAGAGCATTTGCTCTCTGGCAGGCTGACCGGCAACGGCACGTGCAGAACTGTCAGCTTCCGCCGCCTCATCATTCGAGTATAGCTTGCTAATTTCATAATGCGATGTTATGCTATTGATATAGAATAATATAATATAGGAGGCTATCTATGGATACACATTCAAATGCACCTGGCCGAATCCTGCTCATCGCTTCGGGTATTGCCCACGCCATTCTAGGCTTTTTCTTCATTTTCTATACGTTATCGCCTCGCATGAGGCTATCCCCATTTTTTTCGCCAACCCTTTTCATCATATATGGAGCCCAGTTTATAATCGGCATTTTAGGTATCCTCTTTTCACGGGCGCTATCTGTTCCCAAATGCTTATCACTGATTATTTTAAGCGGCTTGCAACTGCTCTTCTATGTTTATATCCTTTTTTCAGGCTTGAACTTTATCCTTGTGATTGAGCTGTGCGCAACCATTTGTCTTTTTATCGGCGCTTTGCGCAATCTCTTGGCCAGCAGGGAATAACTGCCAAAAAATGATGGTGCCGCGGGGCAAGAAGGCCAAGGGCTATGGGTGATCATGGGGGCAAGGCCCCCATACCCCCTTTACTGGGATTCATAAAAGGGCAGAGCGGGAGGGGGGTTCGCTAGGCAGGGAATAATGGAAGAGCATTTACCCTCTGGCAGGCTGACCGGCAGCGGCGCACAGAACAGGCAGACGGCACATTCCCAGCATTCGGGTATAGCGCCGTGTGCAGAGCTGGCAGGCTTTGCCGCCCCTTTCATTCGGGTGTAGAAAAGCGGCGCGAGTGGGCACAGGCGGGCACAGCACGGGAGAGCATTTGCCTTCTGACAAACGGACTTCCAGCGGTGCGTGCAGAACAGGCAGGTTTCGCCCCTCTATCAATCGGGTATAAAAAAGGAGCAGAAACTGCTCCTTTTTTGCTGTGATGATTTGCGGGTTAGTTGAAGGGGAACCGGCGGGGCGGCAGGCCTGCGGCCTCTCTGGCGGCGCGGTCTTCCATCTCCTGGCGCTCCTCCTCGGCATATTTCCAGTTTTCCCGGGCGCCAAAATAGAACTGCACAGGGCAAAGCACCATCATGGCAAGCAGTATCGTGAGCAGCGACGAGCGAAACGCCATGTCTACCCCAAATACATGAATGATTGCATACAGAATACCTCCCGTGAAAAGCACGCCCGCGAGTATCATCACAACACCCAGCGTCTGACAGCTTTTGCATTTCTCCGGCCGTTTTGCCCGGGTGAGCCCAAAAATGCTGGCAACTACCATAAAAACGGGAATTCCTATGGCAATAGTCAGAATAGGGATCGCCACGATAAGAAATTTTCCGCCCAAGCTTTTTACCGAATCCACTACCGCGCTCGCGCTTCCTCCTCCAAGAAAAATTGCAAAGAACAATGAGCATATGAGCAGTTCGATCGCTGCCGCAACCATCTTCTTTTTCCCTGGTGCTTCCTGATACATTTTCCTTCCTCCCCCGGCAGAAAACAGGCCTCTTATTCCCGCTTCACGCCCTTATAATATTGATTATCAACAGTATACTCTTTCCTTTGCTGAAAAGCAACACCAAAGAAGCGCAGGGAACACCCTGCGCTTTTTGAAAAGAAGTTAGATAAGATAAAGATAGGAAATATATGTGAAAATAAAATAGAAAGGCATTTTGGCGGCGGCACAGCAAACCGCACAAATCCGGCTGATGATGAGCCGTAAATCCGGGCGCGCGCGTTCCATCGCTGTCGCATTAGAAATAGCTGACTTTGATGCGCTTGCCCATTTTTTTGAGGCACTCGGACAGCTCGGAGATCAGCCGCATTTTGATGGTCGAGTTGACGGGCGAGCCCTCATCCTGGTGCGCCGGGTTGATGGCCTGGCCCACATAGAAATCGATATCCGTCGCCTCCTCGAAAAGCAGGCGGGCGATCTGCGAAGCGCCGTCTGGCTTATAGCTCCACTGGGCATAGCTCTGGTTATCCTCCAGATAGTTCTGCGCATAGCTGAGCACGCGGTTTATGGTGATGGCGCCTTCGGTTGCCAAGTCCACCCCGGCGATTTTGGAGGTCGGCGGGATTTCGGGATCCAGGTAATCCGCAGAAGTATCCAGCGGCACGCCGAGAAAATCCGCCGCCAGCTGGGAGGTCGTCCCCCCGCAGACGATATGCTTGCCGGCTTTGGAGAAAAACAGGCTCATCATGGTCTTTTCATCTCCCCGGCGGCTGGGCGGGCCGATCATCAAATTCACCTGGTTTCGCTCCCGCACTTTGACGACGCAGGCCGTGGTATCATCCTGGGGCTGGCCGCCATAGAGGTTTTCGCATTCGCCGATGAGCATGGTGGCGAGCGTCTTGGCAGTAAAATCGCCGTCTGCCATCATCTCCATGAAATCTGCGATATTTTCCCGCTTCCAGTTGGGGTTCATGGCCTTGCCCGGGCCGGCGCCGATGGCGCCGTCGCTGAGCGCGATAAAGATATCCCCCAGCTGCACGGGAATTTTGGCCATATAGATGGTCTTGCCGTCTATCTCCAGAATCGTCTTGGGAAATTCATAGCGCTTGCCGCCGCGCAGCAGGATGATATGCGGGTTGTCGTAGACGATGAGCTCGGCCTCGCGGTTCTCTATGGTGCGGATGACCGAGAACGTCGAATACGCGACGCCGTGCTCGCTGCTGACGGGCAGCGTAGCCGCGATGGTGCGCACGCACTCCTCCAGCTCCATGCCGCCTTCCAGCATGGTCGTCAGAATCTTGGCGGTGAGCGTCGAGAGGATGGAGGCTTTGACGCCGCTCTTGAGCCCATCGGCCAGCACGACGATGCTGCTATCTGGGCTCTGGGCCACATCCACATGGTCTCCGCAGAGCTGTTCGCCGAATTTATTCAGGCTGTAATAGCCGATATCCATGCAAAGGTTATTCATCTGCCAGCGACTCCTTGAGCTTTGTCAGAGCGACTTTGGTTTCGGCGGTCGTCTCGCCCAGCAGGCTGGCGATCTCCTGCACCGTGCGCATCTGCTTCTCGATGACCTGGTTGGTTACCTCTATGGTATGGCGCTCGATCTGCTCCCGGCTGGCGCGGCTATCCTCCTCGGCGGTGATATCCCGCAAAATGCCCAGGATGATATGGTAGCTCTTATCGTAGATGATGCTCTGCTCCACATAGCGCTTATACTCGGCCAGATATACCCGCTTATCCCGGATATTGCGGCCGGTCTGGTAGACCTCGAAATAGGGCTGGGGGTCCAGAATGCGCACGATGTTTTCGCCCAGCACATCCTGCCGGCTTTTGAGATTGACGATCTCGCAGGCGGCAGGGTTGATCTGCTGGACCTGCATCTGCTCGTTTAGCACGATGACGCCGCTTGGGATATTGCGCAGAATCTTATCCGAGAAGGATTCCGCCTTTTCTTTGAGGAAGGGCAGGCACATGGACAGATCGGCCTTGCCTTGGAAGATGGCCATGGCCTTTTCCCGGCAGCTGTCGTAGCCGCAGCTGCCGCAGTTGAGCTCGTCTTCCGGGCGGGTTTTGCCCATCTGCCGCAAAATCTCCTCGATGGCCGAGCCGCCGGGAGTCGGGCTGCGCAGGGGCTGGGGAGCCAGCTCTTTTCTAAGCTCCCCCTCGGGGGGCATCTGAACGGCGAAATCCTCGCTGCCGGCATAGGCATTCACGGCGATATATTCCCGCACGGGCGCCCGGTGGCTCTTCTCCATGCCCGGGCCCGAGACGCAGCTGCCCTGGCAGGCAGACATCTCGATAAAGCATTTTTTCAGCCTGCCCTCGGCGATATCCTTGAGCGCCTTGATGCAGTTCTCCGTGCCGTCTACCACCAGGTAGGTATACTCCTTCTGGTCGCAGTTCATGGTGCGCAGAATGCCGCCGGATGTGGGGAACATGCGCGCCCGGCCGGGGGCAATCTCATCCGGCTCCTTGCCGACGGAAACTTGCTTTTGCTCCAGCCAGCCCGAGAGCTCTTCGAACGTCAGCACGCAGTCCACCGCGCCGGGGTATGCCTCGGCCTCCTGCTTTTTGGAGATGCAGGGCCCGATGAACACGGTATGCGCCCCGGGATGCTCGCTTTTGAGCTTGGCGCAGTGCGCCTGCATGGGGGAGACGACGTCTGCCAGATACTTGGTCAGCTCGGGAAAATGCTTTTGCACCAGGGTGTTGACCGAGTGGCAGCAGGTCGAGATGACGATATCCTGCGCCCCTTCCCGCAGAATCTGCTCATAGCGGGTTTTGACGATGGTCGCCCCGATGGCCGTCTCCTCCGCCCCGGCAAAGCCCAGGATTTTCAGCGCCTTCTCCATGGATTTGATGGTGGCGTCGTCGTAATTGGCGACGAAGGAAGGCGCGATGCTGGCATAGACGGGCGCGCCGCTGGCGATGAGCGCCTTTGCCTTTTCCACATCGCTTCGGATTTCCTTGGCGTTCTGCGGGCAGACCATGAAGCACATGCCGCAGAGAATGCACTCGTCCTCCACGATATGCGCCTGGTTGCCCGAAAACCGGATGGATTTCACCGGGCAGTGCCGGATGCACTTATAACAGTTTTTACAGTTGGATTCTTTGAGTCTCAAATAGCCCTGCATGGCTCTCTCCCTCGCTTTTCCTCTTTATAAAAATACGGCGGGCTGCTGCCCGCCGCACTTCTCCCAATGGGATGCTCCGTCTTTTGGCGGACGCTAATTTGCGCTATTTGTTCTTATTTTGGATATATTCATCCATGGCCGCCGCGGCATCTTTGCCCGCGCCCATGGCCAGGATGACGGTGGCCGCGCCGGTTACAGCGTCGCCGCCGGCAAACACGCCTTCCCGGGAAGTCTGGCCGGTTTTCTCATCTGCGATGATACCGCCCCACTTCTGGGTATCCAGGCCGCTGGTGGTGGATTTGATGAGCGGGTTGGGCGACGTTCCGATGGACATGATGACGCAGTCCACATCCAGCACGAACTCGCTGCCTTCTTTGACGACCGGGCGTCTTCTGCCCGATTCATCCGGCTCGCCCAGCTCCATCTGCACGCACTTCATGCCCGAGACGAACTTGCTCTCATCGCCCAGGATTTCCACCGGGTTGGTCAGCAGCTGGAAGATGATGCTCTCTTCCTTCGCATGCTCGACTTCCTCCGCCCGGGCGGGCAGCTCTGCCTCGCTTCTGCGGTAGACGATATACACTTCCTCCGCCCCCAGGCGCTTGGCGCACCGGGCCGCATCCATGGCGACGTTGCCGCCGCCCACGACTGCCACCTTCTTCGCATGCATGATGGGGGTGGGGTTTTCCTCTTTATAGGCCTTCATCAGGTTGACGCGGGTCAAAAACTCGTTGGCGGAATAGACGCCCTTGAGGTTTTCCCCGGGGATATTCATGAACCGCGGCAGGCCCGCGCCCGAGCCGATGAACACGGCCTCATAGCCCTGATCGAACAGCTCATCCACCGAGAGCGTGCGCCCGATGACGACGTTGGTATCAATTTCGACGCCCATTTCCTTGAGGCCGTCGATTTCCTTCTGGACGATGCTCTTGGGCAGCCGGAACTCCGGAATGCCGTAGACCAGCACGCCGCCCGCCTGATGCAATGCCTCGAACACCGAGACATCGTAGCCGCGCTTGGCCATTTCGCCTGCGCAGGTCAACCCCGCAGGGCCCGAGCCCACGACGGCGACCTTATGGCCGTTTTTGGCAGGCGCATCCGCCTTCTTTTCCGCATGGGCATTATGCCAATCGGCCACAAAGCGCTCCAGCCGGCCGATGGCCACAGGCTCGCCCTTGATGCCGCGGACGCATTTGCCCTCGCACTGGGTCTCCTGGGGGCAGACCCGGCCGCAGACTGCGGGCAGGGAGCTGCTCTTCTGGATGATCTGATAGGCGCCCTCGAAATCTTCCTCTTTGATTTTTCCGATGAACGCGGGAATATCGATGGCCACCGGGCAATGCCCGACGCAGGGCTTGTTCTTGCAGCCCAGGCAGCGGTTTGCCTCATCAATGGCCTGCTCCTTTGTATACCCCAGGGCGACTTCCCCGAAGTTTTTATTGCGGACGTCCGGCGCCTGGGAAGGCATCTCGTTTTTCTTTAAAGACATATTGGGCATACTACTGCACCTCCTTCGCAAACAGCTGGCAGGTTTTCTCGTGCGCATGGCGCTCAAACTCGCGGTACATGGTGCCCCGCTCCATGGCTTCGTCGAAATCCACCTCGTGGCCGTCGAAATCCGGGCCGTCGACGCAGGCGAACTTGGTTTTGCCGCCCACCGTCAGCCGGCAGCCGCCGCACATGCCCGTGCCGTCGATCATGATGGGGTTCATGGAGACCATGGTCTTGATGCCGTACTGCTTGGTCAGCTTGCAGACGAACTTCATCATGATGAGCGGCCCGATGGCGATGACTTCGTCGTACTGCTCGCCGCTCTTGATGAGCTCCTCCAGGGCGTTGGTTACCAGGCCCTTTTGGCCATAACTGCCGTCGTCCGTCATGACGACGTATTTATCGCTGCACGCTTTGAACTCGTCTTCCAGAATCAGCAGATCCTTGCTGCGGAAGCCCACGATGCTATGCACCTCTGCGCCCAGGCTGTGCAGTTTCTTGGCGATGGGATACGCGATGGCGCAGCCCACGCCGCCGCCCACCACAGCAACTTTTTTCAGCCCTTCCACATGCGAGGGCGTGCCCAGCGGGCCCACGAAATCCACGATAAACTCGCCTTCCTGCTTGTGATTCAGGGCCTGCGTCGTCGCGCCGACGATCTGGAAGATGATGGTAACCGTGCCTTTTTCTCTGTCGTAATCTGCGACGGTCAGCGGGATGCGCTCCCCCGCCTCATCCACGCGCAGGATGATGAACTGCCCCGGCTCTGCTTTGGCCGCAACCAGCGGCGCGTCGATCTCCATCAGCGTAACCGTGGGGTTCAGCTCTTTTTTTCTCTTAATCTGATACACTGCCCTTCTCCTTTTCCTTTATCAATTTCCCGCCCCGCATCTGCGGAGACTATCTCTTCTTGATCCTATACCCATTTTCTGCCGGATGCAAGAGAATTCTGCACTTTTGGCGGCCGGCGGTTTTGCCCGGCTGCTCCAGCTCTATTTTATCATATTTGTCTGAAAAATTCCGCTGGTAATTCTGCCCTGGGCGGAAAAATTTTCAAATTTTCCCAAAATTTCCGCTATATAAGAGGGCAGGGCCTTTTTGGGGGCCCTGCCGAGAAAAGCCACCGCCCGCCGCGCTGCCAGCGGGCGATGGTTTTAGAGAAGCTAGCTATTTAAAAATCCACTTCCGTGCCGTAGTAGCAGCAGCCGAAGAGCTTTTCCATCTGCTCCGGGGTGATCGCTCTGGGGTTGGAGCCCGTGCAGGCATCGCCCACGGCGTTTTTGGAGAATTCTGCCACTTTGCTCTTAAATTCCGCCTCATCTACGCCAAAGGCTTTCATATCGTGCGGAATCTCGAATTTCTGGTTATACGCCCAGATTTTCTCGCGCAGAGCCTGCACCTTCTCCTCGGCCGTTTTTCCGGGGATGCCGGCATAATCGGCGATCTCAGCATAGCGCCGCATCGCGCGCTCATCCTTGGCGTTATACCGGATGACATAGGGCAGATACATGGCGTTGGCGCAGCCATGGGTGATATGCCCGGTGGAGAAGACGGCGCCCGTCTTATGCGCCATGGAGTGCACGATGCCAAGGAGCGCGTTGGAGAAGGCCATGCCGGCCAGGCACTGCGCATAGTGCATCTGTTCGCGCGCGGCCATATCGCCGTCGTAGGAAGCGGGCAGGTAGTCGAACACCATCTTGATGGCCTTGAGGGCCAGCGGATCCGTAAACACCGAGGCCGCCGTGGAGACATACGCCTCGATGGCGTGGGTCAGGGCGTCCATGCCGGTATAGGCCGTGAGGGTTTTGGGCATGGTCTCGGCCAGAGCCGGGTCTACGATGGCCACATCCGGCGTGATGTTGAAATCCGCCAGCGGGTATTTGATGCCCTTCTGATAATCCGTGATGACCGAGAATGCCGTCACCTCCGTGGCCGTGCCCGACGTGGAGGGGATAGCCAAAAACTTCGCCTTCTGGCGCAGCTCCGGGAAGGAGAAGGGCGTGATGAGCTGCTCGAACGTGCAGTCCGGGTATTCATAAAAGACCCACATGGCCTTGGCCGCATCGATGGGCGATCCGCCGCCGATGGAAACGATCCAGTCCGGCTCGAACTCGCGCATGGCCGCCGCGCCGCGCATGACCGTCTCCACAGACGGATCCGGCTCGACATTCTCGAACAGCTGCGTCTGCATCCCGGCCTCGTGCAGGTAGTTTTCCACCTTTTCCAGGAAGCCGAAGCGCTTCATAGAGCCGCCGCCCACGACGATGATCGCTTTTTTGCCCTTGAGGGTTTTGAGCGTTTCCAGACTGTCTTTTCCATAATACAGATCTCTTGGTAGTGTAAATCTTGCCATGATGGTCTCTCCTTTTCTTTATTCACAAACCTTGGGCGTTCCGCCCCTTTTGCTACTATAAGTTTAGCATATGTAGTTTTTCTGGGGAAATGCAAAAACAGATATATCGATATATATTTATCGATATATCTGTACTGATTTCGATTTTTTTCGGCAAAATCCGTGCCGCTAGGCCTGCCCGGCCTGGGCGATTTCCTGGCGCACGGCCACCACCTGCTCCAAAAACGCCTGCTCCAGCTCGGTGGGCCGGAAGCCCCGGGGGAAGATGAACACATCCTGATAGCGCTCTGCCCCAAGGCAGGGGCGCTGAACCAGCCCATAGCGGGCGAGCATGGCCGCGGGCAGGGGCGAGCAGAGCATATAGGCCGCGGGCACGGCGGCCAGAAGCTCCAGCTGGCTGCCCCGCTCATAGACGCTGATCGCCTTTTTCTCCTGCCGCTCGGCCTGAGCGCGGCGGGCATCTGCCAGGGCCATGGGCCGGGCGGCATCCAGATCGCCGTGCACCAGCTCGATATAGCCCCTAAGCTGCTCCGGGCAGAGCTGCTCCTGCTCTGCCAGCGGGTTTTGGGCGGAAAACAGCACCACCGGGGCAAATTCCCACAAAAGCTCGCTCTCCAGCCCCTTTTCCTCCAGCTGTTTGCCGTAAAAGCCCTGCTGGGAGAGGGCATAGCGGATGACGCCCAGGGCGCTCTCCCCTTCGGCCACGCCCGCGATGGCATCCAGGGCGTTGCTCTCCCGCAGAGTAACATCCATCTCCTTTTGAAAATCCACACTGCGCACGAACTGGGCGAAGGCATAGGAGAGATAGCTGGCCCGGGGAATGCAGAGATGCAGGCTGCTCCTCTGGCTGCCCGGCCGGTAGATGGCCTCCATCTCCTCGATCTGCTCCAAAATGGCCTTGGCATAGGCCAAAAACTCCTCGCCCCGGCGCGTGGGCGCCACGCCCCGGGAGGTGCGCCGGAAAATCGTGATGCCCACCTGCTGTTCCAGCTCCTTGATGGCCTTGGAGAGATTGGGCTGGCCCATAAAGAGGTTGTCTGCGGCCCGGGTGATCGAGCCGGTCTTTTCTACTTCTACTGCGTATTTGAGATGCGTCAGATTCATGCTTCCCCCTGGGCCTCCCGCATGGCTTCCCGAAGGTGCTGCGAGAGCGCGGCCAGCGAGGCCGCCATGTTTTCGTGATAAACCAAAATGCCTTCGGGCACCAGAAGATGCGCCGAGGCAAAATTCCAGATGGCCAGGACGCCCCCGGCCACCAACGCATCGCAGGCATCCTGGGCGCTGGCCGAGGGGACCGTGATGATGCCGATATGCGCCCTCAGCCGCCGGCAGAGGCTGGGCAGTTTCTCCACGGCCAGCACGGGTTTGCCGCCGATGCTCTGGCCGATAGTGCCGGGGCAGTTGTCGAACGCCGCGACGATCTCCAGGCCGTATTCCGAAAAGCCGCGGTAGCTGAGCAGGGCGCTGCCCATATGCCCCGCGCCCACCAGCACGGCCCGGTTGACGTTGTCGTAGCCCAAAAAGCGCTCGATATCCCCCGTCAAAAGGGCGGTATCAAAGCCTTTCTTGGGCTTGCCCGCCTGCGAGCTGACCGCCGCCAAATCCTTGCGCACCTGCACCTCGTTCAGCCCGAGATCTGCCGCGATGACGGGCGCGGAGATATGCCCGCTCTCTTGCTTCTGCCTCCGCAGATAGTTCAGATACAGCGGCAGCCTCTGCAATGCCTGCCTGGAAATGGCTTCAAACGGCTTTTTTTGCTCCCCCATTCTGCGCCTCCAAAAATCAATCGTTTGCTATCGATATTATTATACCGAATCTCGGGCGCTTGTCAAACCGAAACATTTGGTAAACATGCCCGGCCGGCGGTTGTGGGAGCGCGAAAAATGCAGTATAATGAAACTGCGCGAAGGCGCGAGATAAGGAAAGGGGAACATCGTAACATGGATTACGAAAAACTCATCGCAACGCTAAACCGCAAGGGCTACCACGGCTATTTCTGCAAAGACAGCGCTGCGGCCAAAAAGCTGGTGATGGAAGAGCTGCTGGCCGGCGTGCGCTCCATCGGCAAGGGCGGCAGCGCCTCGCTTCGGGAATGCGGCATTTGGGACGCGCTTTTGGAGCAGGACGCCCGGACGGACGACGAGCGCATCGAGCTTTTTTCCACGACGCTCTACAACTCCCAGGGCAAAGACCCGCAGATCGCCCTGGATAAGGGCATGACGGCAGACGCCTACATCTGCTCGACCAACGCCATGACCGAGCGCGGCACGTTCATCAACATCGACGGCGTGGGCAACCGGGTGGGCGCGATGATCTACGGGCCAAAGAAAGTGATTTTGGTCGTGGGCAAGAACAAGATTTTCCCGGATTACGAGACGGCATGGGATCACCTAAAGAACGTCACCTGCCCCAAGCATTCCCTGCACGGCAGCGGCAAATCCGCATGCGCCAAGGCGGGCAGATGCGTAGACTGCGACAACGACAACCGCATGTGCTGTATCACTTCGGTTCAAGACCGCGCCCTGCCCGACCGCGAATACCACATCGTCATCGTAGACGAAGAGCTGGGCTATTAGGCAGAGAAAAAGAGCGGGCCAGCCTGCTCTTTTTTGCGTTTTGCAGAGGAAGGATGAGAGGAAATGTTACAGGATATTGCGCCGCACTGTTTTGACAACGCCTACCGCCCCGGCCTGCCCGGGCCGGAGGATCTGGCGCTGTGTTTTTGCGAGCAGGGGGTTCTGCTCAAAGACGGCCTTCTGCCAAAAATTTCGGATCTGCCAAAAACAGAATATGAGCGGCTGTTTTGCATCGATGAGACGGGCTTTTTCCTGGCGCAGAGCGCGCCGGGCGAGCTGCCGGAAGGGTTTTGCTGGCAATCTACCCGGGCATTCCGCACGATGCAGCCGCTCTGGATGGCCTTTGGCGGCATCACGGCCTGCCAGCTTTGGCGCTGGGAGCAGAGCCGAAGGTACTGCGGGCGCTGCGGCGCCAAAACCCTGCCCAGCCAGGCAGAGCGGGCGCGGGTTTGCCCGAATTGCGGGCTAACCGAGTACCCCAAAATCTGCCCGGCCATCATCGTGGCCATCTCGGATGGGGAGAAACTGCTCATGGCGCGCAATGTGAATTCCAAAACCGGCAGCTACGCGCTGATCGCCGGGTTTGTGGAGATTGGCGAGAGCTTCGAGCAGGCTGTACACCGGGAAGTGATGGAGGAGGTCGGCATCAAGGTCAAAAACGTGCGCTACTACAAGAGCCAGCCCTGGGGGTTCTCGGATACCGTCATGATCGGGTTTACCGCCGAGCTGGACGGCAGCCCGGCTCTGCGCCTTCAGGAGAGCGAAATTGCCGACGCCAAATGGGTGCCCAGGGAGCAGGTTCCGCCCTCGGGCGGCTCCATCAGCATCGGCGGCGAGCTCATCGAAAATTTCCGGCTGGGCCGCGCCTAGCGCACGCTCTGTATCAAAAAGCCGCGCCCGGGCATACTATCTACAGAAAAATGCGCCGCGCCGGAAGGAAACTGCCTGCGCCGCGGCGAAAAATTAGGAGAAGAAAATTTTTCCGCGGAAGATTTTTTCTCCCCGCAAAACCAGTTGTTTTTTGGGCGGGAACATGGTAAGATAACTTCAATATCAGCGGGAATGGTATTTTGTTTTCCAGGACGAGGAGGAACGTATTATGAAAATGGTATTTGCCATCGTAAACAAAGACGACAGCGGCGTTGTCTCGGAAGCGCTCACGCAGGAAGGTTTCTTCGTAACCAAAATTGCCACCAAAGGCGGGTTTCTCTCGGCTGGCAACACGACGCTCATTACCGGCACGGACGACGACAAGGTGGATCAGGTGATCCAGATCATCGAGGAGCACAGCAAGAGCAGAAAAGAGCTGGTTTCCATCGGCTCTATCGGCACGGCGACATATTCTCCCTTCCCTGTGGAGGTTACGGTGGGCGGCGCGACGATCTTCGTTTTGCCCGTTGAGCGGTTCGAGAAGGTTTAAAAGCGCATATTGAAAATGAAAAGCAGCCCAAAGGCTGCTTTTTTATTTGGGGCAAAAGGTCAAGGGCGGTTCTTTAACATGGGGGCACGGCCCCCATACCCCCTATTATCATAATAGGATAGCGCGGGAACACGGGCCGGCTCCCAGCTTCGCGTGCGGGGCAGATAATTTTTGATACCCCGATAAGAGGTTACCCTCAATCAGGGAAATGACATCTTCCCAAAAACCTGCTAAGATAATCACATAGCAGGTGCTATGCTGCGGCCAACAACAGACGCGCGCAGGCAAATTCCATTGCGCGTTTTTTGAGGTTATACTATATCCAGAGGAAAAAGCTGGAAATGAATGAAAAATTGCGCAACGAACGGTTTATCAAAATCGGGTTAAACATCTCATATTATCGCAGGCTCAGGGGGCTTTCACAGGAGCAGCTTGCTGAAGCGGCAGACATCAGCCGGCAGTGGCTGGGGCAGGTGGAAGCGCCTGGCCTGGTATCTCCGCTCTCTATCGAGACGCTTTTTTCCATCGCAGATGCACTTGGTGTAGAGCCGGCGGCGCTTTTAGATTTCAGCCGATAGAAAACAGCCCACATGCCGGGCTGTTTTTTGATTCCGGGAAAACGCCGAAAGAGGAGACAGACCATGGATGAAACGACCAAAATAATCTACCGCACGCTGTCGCGGCACCTGCTGGAAGCCGCACAGGAGCTGCGCAATATCCGCTGCTTTGATGAACAGCTTTATCTGGAATCGGCGCTGCGGGAAGTCTATTTGATTGTGCGGCAAGACAGCCTGCCGCCCCAAAAAAAGATAGCGCAGATTCGCTCTGCGCTGGAAGCATTCTGCCCCTATTTTATGGAACAGGCAAATTGCCTGTGCGCCGAAGATTTGCAGGAGCTCATGCAGGAAGAAGAATTTCCCGAATAATCATACCCGAATGATAGGGTGGCAAAATCTGCCAATCCTGCACGCGAAGCCGAAAGCTAGCTTGCCAAAGGGCAAATGCTCTCCTGTGCAGGAGAATACCCGAATGCCGGGGCGGCGTTTGCACGCGCCGCCAAACCCGAATGATAGGAATACAGAAACTTTCATAACCGAACGCGAAGCCGAAAGCCGGTTTCGCTGTCGGCAAATGCTCTCCCGCGCTGTTCCGCGCCAGGGAAGAGCAGAGAAGTTGAACAGCCAAAGGGCTGTACCCCAATAAAATAGCAGGATAGCGCGTATATCCTTCCCGCACTATCCTGCTATTTTCATATATTGGGGGTATGGGGGCCGCGCCCCCATGGCTACCCATGGCCCTTGACCTTCTGCCCTTCCCCTAGTTCCCGCACTCCACGCTGATGGCGTTGAACACGCCCAGCAGATCCGCAACCGCAAGCTTCTGCTTTTCTTCGCCGCCGCGGTCTTCCACGATGGCGCCGCCGTGCATCATAATCAGCCGGGAACCGTATTCCACGGCGTATTTGAGGTTGTGCGTTACCATGATCGTCGTCAAACCCTTTTCGCGCACCAGCTCATCCGTCAGCCGCATGACGTTTTCCGAAGACTTCGGATCCAGCGCCGCGGTGTGCTCATCCAGCACCAGAATATCGATGGGCGTCATGGTGGCGAGCAGCAAAGCCAGCGCCTGCCGCTGGCCGCCCGAGAGCGAGCCGACCTTCTGCCCCAGCCGGTTTTCCAGCCCCAGATGCAGGCGCTCCAGCTGCTGCTGATAATAGCCCCGGCGCTTTTTATCCACGCCCCAGGAGAGGCCATAGGGCCTGCCCTTGCGGTCGGCCAGCGCCATGTTTTCCAGCACCGTCAGGCTCGGGCAGACGCCCCGGGAAGGATCCTGAAACACGCGCCCCATTTTGGCCGCGCGCCTGTGCTCCTTCTGGCGGGTGATGTCTTCCCCGGCCAGCAGGATTCTTCCGCCATCTGCCGGGATGCTCCCGCAGAGGATATTGAGCAGCGTCGTCTTGCCGCTGCCGTTGCTGCCCACGATGGCCAGAAACTCGCCCTTCTCCAGCTCCAGATTGAAATTCTGGAACACGACTGCGGCGTCCGGCGTGCCCGGGTTGAAGGTTTTGCAGATGTTATCGAATTTCAGCATGTTTTTTCCTCCCGAGGTTGTTGGAAACCAGCACGGCCGTGAAGATGGCGGCCATGAGCAGCTTGAGGTAGTTGGTGGGCAGGCCCAGCTGCATGGCGACGGCCAGGCATGCCTTATAGATGCAAGCGCCGATGACGGCGGAAGTTGTGCTCTTCATGATGCGCAGGCGGCCGAAAATCGTGCGCCCGATGATGACGGACGCCAGCGCCATGACGACCATGCCCGTTCCGCTGGAGATATTGGCGCTTTCCGCCTGCTGGGCCAGCACACAGCCCGAGAGCGAGACCAGCCCGTTGCCCAGGGCCAGCCCCAGAATCTTGCGGTTGCCCTGGTCTTTGCCCAGGGAGGTTACGAAGCTCTGGTTATCGCCCACCGCCCGCAGCAGCAGGCCGGATTTGGTTTTGAGATACAAGTCCACGATGAGCTTGACGGCGACGACGCAGACCGCCCCGATGATGACCACCCGGTGCGCATACAGCCCATCCGGGAGCAGCGCCGCCAGGCCGCTGTTGAAAATAGTGGGCAGGTCATAAAAGGGCAGGACGGATTTGCCGCCCGTCACCACCAGGTTGACCGACCAGAGCGCCGTCATGGTCAGGATACCCGAGAGCAGATCCGTGATTTTGCATTTGACGTGCAGAAGCCCGGTGATGCACCCGGCCGCCATGCCGCAGAGCAGCGCCGCCAGGCAGGCCAGCAGCGGGTTTGCCCCGGCGCCGATCATGGCCGCGGCCACGCACCCGCCCAGCGGGAAGCTGCCGTCGACCGTCAGATCCGGAAAATCCAGGATGCTATAGGTGATATACACGCCAATGGCCATGATGCCATAGATGAGGCCCTCTTCGAAGATGTTTTCGAGCAGGCCGCCGATGATTTCCAAACTCATTTTTACACACCCGATTGATAGTTTTGTGGAGATTGCTCTATTTGCACGCGCCGCTTGAAGGTCAAGGGCGGTGAGTGGACATGGGGCTCCCGCCCCATACCCCATAACTGGGAAAGGGGGATAGAGGGGAGCGCGCCATGCTCTGCCCGCCGCTTTGCCGAAAGGTCAAGGGCGATGGGTAATCATGGGGCTTTCGCCCCATACCCCGTTACTTGGAAAGGAGGATAGAGGGGAGCGCGCCATGCTCTGCCCGCCGCTTTGCCGAAAGGTCAAGGACAATGGGTAATCATGGGGCTTCCGCCCCATACCCCATTACTGGGAAGGGGGGATAGAGGGAATCACGCCACGTTCTGCCCGCCGCTTTGCCGAAAGGTCAAGGGCGATGGGTAATCATGGGGCTCCCGCCCCATACCCCGTTACTTGGAAAGGAGGATAGAGAGGAGCGCGCCGTGCTCTGCCCGCCGCACGCACCTTCTTCCCGCACTATTCTCTCATTATAATATAGTGGGGGTATGGGGGCCGTGCCCCCATGGCTAAGAATGGCCCTTGACCTTGACCTTCCCCCCCAAAACAGCAGCAGGGCAGGCCAGCCTGGCCCGCCCCATTTTTCTGCCTTTGCTTACTGTGCCGCCGAGAGGTCTGCCGCGGAAGCGTAATCCGCCGGGAGCGTCAGACCGAGGGCGTCCAGAACAGTCTTGTTGTAGACCGGGGTGCTGGCCGCGATGACCGAAACCGCCATATCCGCGGGCTTTGCCTCGCCTTTGAGCACCTTGGCGGCCATGCGGCCGGTCTCCTTGCCCAGCTCGACGTAATCCAGGGATTCGGACGCCAGGCAGCCGTTCTTCACCTGCTCCTCCTCCGAGCCGAACACAGGAATCTTGGCCTCGTTGGCCGCGTGCAGAACCACGCTCAGGTTATCCACCACGTTGTTATCCGTGAAGTTGTTGATGCAGTCGACCTTGTTTGTGATGAGCGTCTGCGCCGCCGTGCCGACTTCCGAAGCGTTGGTTACACCCACAGCCTCAATCTCGAAACCGTAATTCGGCGCCAGCTCTTTGAATTTTTCCAGATGCGTTACCGAGTTGGGCTCGCTGGTCGTGTAGATGATGCCGATTTTCTTTGCCTCGGGCAAAAACGCGCGGATCATCTTCATCTGGCCTTCCAGGTTCAGGCTATCCGCCGTGCCCGAAGCGACCGAGCCGGGTTTTTCCAGGCTCTGGACGACGCCCGCCGCCACCGGATCCGAAACCGCCGAGAAGATGACCGGGACGCCCTCTTCCTTCGCCGCGCTGTAGCAGGACATGGCCGCCGGAGTCGCGATGCCGCAGAGCAGGTTATACTTGCTGGTTACCATGTTTTTGGCCTGCAAATCTGCGTTGGAGACCTCGCCCTGGGCGTTCTGGAAATCGATGGTGAGGTTCTCGCCCTCCACCAGGCCCTCTTCCTTCAGACCCTGGACAAAGCCATTATAGCAGTTATCCAGGGAGGGATGCGTCGCATACTGGATGACGCCGATTTTATAGCTTTCGGCCTCGGGAGAAGCGCTCTCGCTCTCTGCGGGCACAGCCGGCTCGGAAGCACCGGGCACGGGCTTGGCACAAGAGACCAGCATCAGCGCTGCGATGAGCAGCGCCAGGGCGATAGTTGCAATTTTCTTCATGTTTCATACCTCCAAAAAAATATTGATGAATTTTGTGCGGAGGCAATAAAAAAACCCTTGCCCCCATAACAGGGACAAGAGGTATACTCCTGCGGTGCCACCCAGTTTGACGCAAAAAGCGCGCCCACTCAATTCACACTAACATGTGATACAGTTTGTAACGAAGATGCGGCTCCGTCTCCCCTACTAGATGCAATGCATCGTTCGGTTTGCCCTCACAAGTCCATTCGGCTCTCTCCCCTTTGCCGCACTCCCACCATCGGCGGCTCTCTTTGAAAGCTTTGAAAGCTTACTCCTCTTGCTCATCGGTTTGTTTTGTTAGGGATAGTCTAATCCCAGGGGGCGGATTTGTCAAGATATTTTTTTCAGAAAAATTTTCTCCGCTCCTTCTCATACTATGCGCTGGCAGGGCGCGCGTGCGCGAAGTTTTGAGAGGGGCAGGGGCGTTGGGTGAACATGGGGCAGAAGGTCAAGGGCTCTGGGTAAACATGGGGGCATAGCCCCCATACCCCCACGACTGGGAAAAAGGGAATGGCGAAAAAGTGGGTAAGAAAACAAGGAGTTATTCCTAATTTTCCTGTTTCTCTAAACTTGCATATGATCCATCGCATAATCAATGCACTGAATTGCAGATAAAAATGGAAAAGTAGTATAATTCTGCCATTTTATTGGGGTATGGGGCGAAGCTCCATGTTTAAGAGCGGCCCTTGACCTTCCGGCGCGCAAAACACGGGAGAGCATTTGCCTTCTGGCAAATTGGCCTTCAGCGGCGCGGATGGGGCCAACAGTTTCCGCATTTCTGTCATTCGGGTATAGAAAGCGGCGCGGACAGGAGTGCAGAAAATGAGGAAGCATTTGCTCTATGGCTGGCTAACTGCCAGCGGCGCGTGCAGGGCTGGCAGGTTACTGCATTCTATCAATCGGGTATTGCCCTCCGCAGGAGGTGCTGCGCACGGCATACGGAGATAGTGCGTGCGGCAAGCAGAGACTGTGCGAGCATTTGCTTTCTGACTAACCAGCTTTCAGCGGCGCGTGCAGGGCTGGCAGGTTACTGCGTTCTATCAATCGGGTACAAAAAAGAGAGCAGGAATGCTCTCTTTTGGTCGTCTTGCCTTATTCTGCGATGGGCGCAAGCTGCTCCTTGCCGTAGCCATAGACATTGCGGTACTTGTAAATCAAAAACATGCACAGACAGAAGCTGATAAACTCGCCCACGGGAGTCGCCACCCACACGCCCGTCAGGCCGAAGGCATAGGAGAAAGCGACAGTCAGCACGACAGTCAGCACCATGTTCCTCGTGACAGAGACGATAGACGCCACCTTGCCGTTGGAAAGCGCGGCGAACATGCCGGACGTCGCGATGCCAAAGCCGTTGAAGAAGAAGCACAGCGCATAGATGCGCAGGCCGTCCAGCACGATTTGGAACAGCTCGGGCTCCTTGGCCTGGGTGATAAAAATGCTGATGAGCGGCCTTGCGGCCAGCTGGCAGATGATCACCGTCGCGCAGTTGGCCACGGCCAGGAACGTCAGGCTATAGCGCACAAGGCGGCGCATCATCTTGTGATCCTGGTTGCCGTAGTTGTAGCTATAGACAGGCGCGATGCCGTTAGAAAAGCCGATAAACATGGACGACATGATATAGCTCAAATTGCCGATGACGCCGTTTGCCGCGACGCCGTCTTTGCCGATGAGCCGCAGCATGGTCGCGTTGATGATAAAGCCGGTAACGGCCATGGCCATATGGTTGAGCATCTCGGACATGCCATTTTTGCAGGAATGCCCCAGCAGGCTGCCCCAGTTCGTCGAGGGCTTTGCAAAGTGCACGGCGTGCTTCTTGTTGCAATAGAAGCAAAAGCCCAGCAGGCAGGTCGCGAGATCGCCGGCGGCTGTGGCCAGGGCGACGCCCAAAACCTCGAATTTCAGGACGACGATAAACAGATAGTCTAAAAAGATGTTTACCGCGCCGCGCAACACCGTGCTCACAAGGCCCATTTTGGGCGCGCCGCTCGTCACATAGAAAAACTCGAATATCGGCGAGAGCACTGAGAAGGGCATCGTTCCGATGAGCAGATTGCCGTAGACCACGCAGTAGCCCATGATGGAATCATCTGCGCCAAGAAGCCGCATGATGGGCTCCATAAAAATCACACAGGGCAGCGCCACAATCGCCGCTACAATTGCCGCGATGATGCAGACGCTGGTAAAATCCCGCCGGGCTTCCTGGGGCTTTCCTTCCCCAATTTTCTTTCCGGCGATGGCAGAACCGCCCGTGGCAAACATAATCGCGATGCCCCAGGTTCCCATGACGATAGGAAAAGCAATATTGACTGCCGAGAGCGCATTCTTGCCCACAAATTGCGAGACAAACAGCCCATCGTCGACAGATTTGAACAGTGCCATAAACAGCGACATCGCCATCGTTGGCAACACAAAGCGAATCAGCGGCCAAAACTTGAACTTAGTGGCAATCCGATTGTCCGCTGCGGAGACGCCCTTCGGGGTCTCCTGGATTGCCTCCAGTTGCGTATCCATTTCACACCTCTACTTAGTCATTTCATATCTAGATTTGTTAGCTAACTCTTTCAGTCTAACAGAACAAAAATGCAATGTCAAATATTTCAGCAGGAATTTTGCAAAAAAATGCCTTAAAACCGGCATTTTTGCCATCCGCCGCCCCTTGACAAGGCCGCCCGGCCGCCGTATGCTAAAAGAAAACCGGCGCCAAAACGGGCGCGCTCTTCAAACGAGGGAAAGGATTTTATCATGCTGGAAGCCATCATTTCCGCCGTGCGCGAGGCCGGCAAAATTATGCTGGGCGCGCACGCCGGGCAGGAAGATATCTCGTCCAAACAGGGTAAGGCCAACTTCGTCACCAAATACGACGTGGCCGTGCAGCAGTTTTTGCAGGAGCGCCTGCAGGCGGCCTTCCCCCAGGCGGCATTTCTGGGCGAGGAGGGCGAGAGCAGCATCCTGCCCCGGCAGGGCGATGTGTTCATCGTAGACCCTATCGACGGGACGACCAACTTCATCACGGATTACCGCCACAGCAGCATCTCCGTCGGCCTGGCCCGGGATGGGCAGATGCAGGCCGGGGTGGTCTATAACCCGTATCTGGGCGAGGTGTTTGCGGCGGAGCGCGGCAAAGGCGCGTTTTTGAACGGCGCGCGCATTTCCTGCGGCAGCCGCGGCCTGGCTCAGGGCACAGTGGGCTTCGGGACTTCCCCCTATCACCCGGATTTGGCCGAGCCGACGTTTGATTTGCTCAAAAAGCTCTACGCCGTCTCGCTGGATATTCGCCGCAGCGGTTCGGCCGCGCTGGACCTCTGCTACACCGCCGCCGGCCGCACGGCGCTCTTTTTTGAGATGGTGCTCGAGCCCTGGGATTATGCCGCGGCCAGCATCATCATTTCCGAGGCGGGCGGCGCATGCACTCAGATAGACGGCAGCCCCATCACCCTGGGCAAGGGATGCTCGATTCTGGCCGGCAACCCCGCCGCCCGGGCGGATTTTTTCGCGATAGAGAAATAGGGGGAAGGCAGAAGGGCAAGGGCAATAGGTAAACATGGGGGCAAAAGGTCAAGGGCCACTCTTAGTCATGGGGGCACGGCCCCCATACCCCTTTTAGGGGATGAAAAAAGAGCGGCGCAAAGAAAGCCCGTGCGGCAGGCAGGGGCTTTTGGGCGAGCATACGAAATAAGGTCAAGGGCCTTGGGCTGACGTGGGGGCAAGCCCCCATACCCCCCCTTTTAGGGAAAAGGGAGAACGGGGAAGGAATGCCTGCGCGGCAGACAGAGAATGGGCGCAGCTATGGTTTCAAGGGCAAGGGCCTTGGGTTAGCATGGGGCGCAGCCTCCACACCTCCCTTTGCGGGGAATCATAAAAGGGCAAAGCGGGAAGAGGGTGCCGCCGCAGGGCATTTGCCCTTTGGCTGACTCATTGGCTGCTGGGCGGGCGGCAGGCTCTATCAATCGGCCGTGCGTGGCTCTCCGCAGGAGCGCGGCCTGGCAAGGCTTTGCGCGCCGCCATGCGGGTTTCTATTTCAAAGGAGTTGTTATGAAGCGACTGCAAACGCCGCGTTGCTTCCTGCTGCCGGTTTCTATTGGCGATGAGGAGGCTCTGCTGAGCCTTTATACCAGCGCTCAGGCCAGGGAGTTTTTAGGCGGCGCGCTGAGCGCCCCAAGAGCCCGGGAGAAAATTGCCCAGGTTCTTTCGGGCCAAGATGAGGTGTTCGCCGTGCGCCTGAAACAGAACGGCGCATTTCTGGGGCTGGTCTATCTGAACCCCTACTGCGGCACGCCCTTCTGCGAGATTTCCTATGAATTCCTGCCGGAGTTTTGGGGGCAGGGCTACGCCTGCGAAGCTTTGGACGAATGCCTGCGCTATTGCCAGGAAGAGCGCCGCGAAACGCAGGTAGTCGCGGAAACGCAGCAAAAGAATGCGGCTTCCCGGCGTTTGCTGGAAAAACTCGGCTTTGCGCAAAGCCAAGAGCTGGTGCGGTTTGGAGAGCGGCAAATCGTATACCATAAAAAGCTCAATCCATAAAAGCCCGGCAAACCTTCATTTGAAAAGGGCGCTGAGATTGCGCGAATGCCGGAATTGGGGAAACGAGCGGCGCAGGGAGCTGGTCTTGTTTTGGGGATACGGGGATTGCCCTCCGTATCCCCGTATTTATTTATCGCCAGAGAACCGCGCGCAGGGGGAATGGCAGCGCCAAACCTCTTGCGCGTTTTTAATGGATGCAAAAATAGGTTATAGCAGAAATTGTTTGGGAACTTTTTGTTGAATTGAGCTGAAATGTACGGTATAATGCGATCGAATTCATACCACATTTTGCCATATATCCATTAAATTGACACAACAGCCAGCATATAACGGAGAAGCTGGACAAGCGTTGTCTTGTTGTTGTGGGAGGGGAAGCTATGAAATCTGTTGCGATATTCAATAATAAGGGAGGCGTTGGCAAAACTACCGTACTATGCAACCTTGCGGGCTATTTATGCCAAAAAATGAAAAAGAAGGTTCTGGTTATCGACGCGGATCCGCAGTGCAACACCACCACCTACGTTTTGGATGAGGATTCCTTTTTCCAGGTTTACTATGAGCCCCGGCAATTTACGCTGAACGACATTGTCCTTCCTTTAAAGACGCGCGGCGCCTATATCGAGAAAGAAAAAATCAAGTTTTTGCATTCGGATGGCTTCGGGTTTGACGTGATCGCCGGCAGCCCAAAGCTTGCCACCAGCGAAGATTTTCTATCCGGCGACTGGAAGGATATCAAGGCAGGCGAGATTCGCGGCATCCGCTCGAACATGATATTTTTCGACCTGCTGAGAAAATGCGATACATACGACTATGTTTTTTTCGATATGGGGCCCTCTTTAGGCGCAATCAACAGAGCCATCCTTTTGGCCTGCGAGTTTTTTATTACGCCCATGTCTTCCGATTTATTCAGCATTCTGGCGCTGGAAAACATCAGCTTGTCTATCTCGGACTGGATGAAAAGATTTAACGATACCGTCCGCGGGCTATCCCCCGAAGATCGGGAGGGGCTCGAGGGGATGCAGGTTGCCTGCAAAATCAAGTTTTTGGGCTATATCTACCAGCAGTATATCACGCGGACTTCCAAGGGAAACAGGCGGATCGTGCGCGCATATGAGGAGATTCTCAAAAAGCTGCCGGGGAAGATAACCCAATTCTTGGTCGAGGAAATAAACAGGGACTACGATTCCGAAATTCCCTATGAAATTGGGTCCGTCCGCAATTTCTACAGCCTGATTCCCATGTCGCAGAGCTCCCATAAGTCAATTTTCACCCTGACAAGCGCAGACGGCATTGTCGGCGCGCACTATCAGAAGGTGAGAGAATACGAGCGTGTCATTCAAGAGATTGCAAAAAATATGTGCGCGAATATGGAGGCTCTGGGATGATAGCTTGGCCGGAAGAATTGATTGCTGATGTTGCTCGCCGCAAATGTGTACTATACCTGGGCTCCGGAGTTTCGGCTAATTCTGTGAGCAAAGACGACCCTGCCCGGCGCCCCGCAACCTGGGAAGCGTTTCTGCGCAATGTGCTGGTCAAGAAGAATGCCGATTTGGCGGGGCAAACGGACAGCATCGCGCAGCTGCTGGATCATCACGACTATCTGACTGCCTGCGAAATTATTGTAGACATTTTAAGCGATCAGGTTTTTGGGGAACTGGCTGCCGATGAGTTCCGGCGGCCCGGCTTCCAGCCAAGCGAAATCCACAACTTGATATATAGCCTGGATTCCCGCATCGTCATCACGCCCAATATCGATAAGATATACGAGCAGTGCGCCCAGACCAACTCTTTTGGCACGGTGGTTATCAAAAAATACTACGAAGAGATTGCGCCGTTTCTCAGGCAGTCCGACTATTTGGTGATCAAGGCGCATGGATGCGTGGACGATCCGCCGCATATTGTTTTTACGCACAAGCAGTACAATATCGCCAGATACCAATACGCCTCGTTTTATAGAGTGCTGGACGCACTTTTGCTGACAAACACGTTTATTTTCGTCGGCTGCGGCTTCTCTGATCCGGATATACAGCTGACGCTGGAAAACAGCAATTTCTCATTCCCAAACTGCAAGCCGCATTATTTCATTACTGCAAAAGAGATGATTCCCTCTGGAGTAGAAAAAAGCCTGCTGACCAACCGAAATATAAAAGTGCTTACTTACGACAATGCGGACGGGAGCCACAGCCAGCTGCTCGATGAGCTCAAGCAGCTGGCGCCGCTGGTAGAGGAGAAGCGCCAGGAATATTCCTGGAACGCAACCTGGTAGCATCAAAAACAGCGCAGAAAAAGAGGCCGTTGCGGCGGGCAACCCGCAACGGCCTCTTTTTCTATGGCCCCGGCTCAGGGGGCGGCAGGCAGGGCATGGGAGAGCATTTGCTTCCTGGCAGGCTGACCAACAGCGGCGCGTGCGGGGTGGACAGATTGCGCATTCCCATCATTCGGGTATCGCCCTCCGCAGGAGCGCGGGCGGCATAAGCCGCTTCTGCATCCCCATCATTCGGATGCTGAAAAGCAAGGTCAAGGGCGGATGGCTGACATGGGGCGCAGCCCCATACCCCATACTTTGAAAATAGGTCAGAGGGAAACCATTTGCACGGCGGGCACGCTATGCAAAGAGCATTCGTCCTCTGCCCGGCTTCCGACGGTATGGGCGGGATTGCCAGTTTCCACCGCCCCATCATTCGGGTGCTGAAAAGCAAGGTCAAGAGCGGATGGCTGACATGGGGCACAGCCCCATACCCCATATTTTGAAAATAGGTCAAATGGAAACCATTTGCACGGCGGGCACGCTATGCAAAGAGCATTCGTTCTCTGCCCGGCTTCCGACGGTGCGGGCAGAGACGACAGCCTCTACCATCCTGTCATTCAGGCACAGCGGCGCGGGCAGTTCGCAGAGAACGGGAGAGCATTTGCCCCCTGGCAGGCTGACCAACAGCGGCGCGTGCGGGGTGGACAGATTGCGCATTCCCATCATTCGGGTATAAAAAAGCTCCGGCAACCCGGAGCTTTTGGTTTATTTCTCGTCTAAAATCTTGGCCTCTTCCACGACCCTGCTGGGCACCTGGTCGAACAGCGTGGAAACCGAAACGCGCTCGTGAATGCGCAGCACCGCTTCCGCGAACAGCGGCGCAACCGAAACCGTTACCATCTTCTTGGAAGCCGTGATGAACGGGTTCTCGACGGTATCCGTGCTGATGAGCATCTCGATTGGGCTCTCTTCGATGCGCTTCACGCCCTTTTCCCGCAGCATGTTGTGCCCCAGGCAGGCCAGAATGCGCTTAGCGCCCTTGACTTTGAGCACCTTTGCGATATCCGCCAGCGTGCCGCCGGAAATCGTGAAGTCGTCGACGATCATGCAGTCTTTGCCGTCCACATCGCCGATGAGCTCCAAAATCTCGGCCTTTTCATCGTGGGCGACGCGCGTCTTATCCCCGATGGCCACGGGCGTTCCCAGGTAGTCTGCGTATTTGCGGGCGGTTTTTGCAAAGCCGGCATCCGGCGAGACCACCACCAGGTTTTCCGAAAGCCCCATGCCTTTGACGACTTCGCAGAGCATGGGCAGCGAATAGAGGTGATCCATGGGAATGCGGAAGAACCCCTGAACCTGCGGGCTGTGCAGATCCATCGTGATGACGCGGTCTGCCCCGGCCGTCTCGATGCAGTCTGCGCAGACTCTGGCGCGGATGGAAACTCTGGGCTCGTCCTTCTTATCGCCCTTGGCATAGCCGAAATACGGGACGATGACCGTAATCGAGCTGGCGCTGGCGCGCTTGAACGCATCGATCCAGAAGAGGATTTCCACGAGCTCGTTGTTCGGGTCCAGCCCGATGGGCTGAATCAGATACACATCGTGATCCCGCACCGTCTCCTGAATGCGCACGAAGATATTGCCATCGGAAAAGTGAATCACTTCGCTTTTGCCAAGATCCGTCCCCAGATATTTGCACATCTTTTTGGCAAAGGAGCCGCCCGTGCTCCCGGCAAATATCTTGATGATATTTCCTTGTTCCAAATGCATTTTCTACCTCTTAATCTCGCAAAAGAACCGCTGAATTTTCGTGGTTTATCACTTTCTAAGTATACCACAGCGCCATTACTTCTTCAACAGCTTTTGCCCATTTGCAAACAAAATTTGTACGGAGGAATCCACCTTGCCGCCGCCCCGGCGCTCTTTGCCCACAAACGTGCCTGGCCGGAAGGCGCCGTGGGCATCGCTGCCCTGGCTTATGAGCAGGCCCCTCTTCTGCGCCTCCTGCGCGAAATAGGCGCACTCCTCGTTCGTATGCAGGGGGTAGAAGGCCTCGATGCCATCTAACCCCTCGGCCATCAGCCTATCCAGCATGGCGGGGAAATCCTGGGCATAGGCCAGCTTGGGATGCGCCCAGACGGCCTTGCCCCCGGCGGCATGGATGAGGGCGATGGCTTCCTCCTCTCCCAGCCGGAAGCGCTCCACAAACCCCGCCCCGCCGCGGTTTAAAAACCGCGCGAAGGCATCCGGGATATCCGCGGCATAGCCTTTCTGCACCAGCTCGGCGGCGATATGCGGCCGGCCGATGAGGTTGCCGCCGGCGTGGGAACGGATGGCATCCAGGCTGATCTCGTACCCCGCCCGGCAGAGCTTCTCGGCCATCTCCTGCGCCCGGGTCTCCCGGCGCTCGGCCAGCATCCGGCAGGTTTTGGCGAAGTGCTCGTGCTCCAGATTGACGCCGTAGCCCAGGATATGCAGTTCCCCCGGGTATTTTACGGAAAACTCCACGCCCGGGACGGCCTGCACGCCCAGCTTCCCGGCCTCGTCCAGAAACTCCTGCACGCCTGTGATGCAGTCGTGATCCGTCAAGGCGGCGTGGGTCAGGCCAGCCTTTTGGCACTCCTGCGCCATCTGCGCCGGGGTCTGCGTGCCGTCAGAGGCGGTGGAGTGCATATGCAGGTCTACTCGCATTGCTTCTTGCTCTCGGCTTTGGCCATGAATTTGGCGCTGTCGATGACAAAGCGCTCGTGCTCGGCTTCGGCGACCTTTTCCGCCGCATCAAAGGCCTCGATGAAAAAGCTGAGTTTTCTTCTATCCACGGCTGTGAGCCTGGCCGTCACGCGCACCTGCATTCCCAGCGGCGTTGCGGCCAGGTGCTTGAGGGCGGCGAAGGTGCCCACGGTGGACTGCCCCTCCTCCAGCATGGGGGCGACGCTCTTCCAGGCGGCCTGCTCCATCAGCGCCAGCAGGGAGGGCGTGGCGAGCACTTCGGCCTGCCCGCTGCCCATTTGCCGGGCTGTCATGGATTCCAAAACTTCCGCTTCGATGGTATATTCTGTTCCGATTTTTAGTTCTGCCATTGTTTTGCTCCTCTGTTTTGCTAGGCATATTATAGCACGCTCTGCGGCCGATTGGTAGGGCGGGAGAGGGGAAAGGGTGTTAAGGGAAAGGTCAAGGGCCATGGGTAAACATGGGGCAGAAGGTCAAGGGCCACTCTTAATCATGGGGGCACAGCCCCCATACCCCCTTACTATATTATAATAAGGGGCTTGTGCGCCAAGAAAGCATGTTCGGTGGGCACATCATGAGAGAGCATTTGCTCTCTGGCAAACTGGCTTCCAGCGCCGCGTGCGGGAATGGCAGGTTTCTCATTCCTGGCAATCGAGTGCGGCGCGGCCCCCATACCCCATCACTATATTATAGTAAGGGGCTTGCGCGCCAAGAAAGCATGTTCGGCGGGCACATCATGAGAGAGCATTTGCTCTCTGACTGGCTGGTTTTTAGTAGCGCGTGCAGGAATGGCAGGTTTCTCATTCCTGGCAATCGGGTGCGGCGCGGCCCCCATACCCCATCACTATATTATAATAAGGGGTTTGTGCGCCAAGAAAGCATGTTCGGTGGGCACATCATGAGAAAGCATTTGCTGTCTGACTGGCTGGCTTTTAGTAGCGCGTGCGGGAATGGCAGGTTTCTCATTCCTGGCAATCGGGTGCCATACCCCATGGAATGACGCATTTGATTGGCGGGAAAATGCTGATATTTGGTCTTGACGCGATGATGGGAGGAAAAAAGGGCGGGATTTAGTCATGGGGCTTTGCCTCATGCCCCATAAAAAGGCGCATTTGACTGGCGGGAAAGTGTTACTATTTAGTCTTGACGCGGCGATGGAATCCGGGCGCGGAGATTGGCGCCCGCTCGGCGGCTCACCCGCTTGACGCGGTTTTCTCCCGGCCTTATACTAATATTATCCAGTTATTTTGATTTGCTCGGAGGCGGCCATGCCAAAACACATTCTCAGGATTTTAATTTGCGGATACGCCTGCATACTCTGCGCCGCCGCGGCGCTGGTCTTCGCCCTGCCCACGCTGGGCATTTCCGCCAACCGATATTCTTTTGCCTGCATTGCCTGTGCCGGGGCATTTGGCCTGATGGCCGTGCTGGGCGGGCATCTGAAGCGGGATTTCCGGCTTTGGCAAGGGCTGGCGCTGCTGCTGGGCGGCGTGATTTGGATTCTCTTTTCCATTCAGCCGGAATTTATCTGGTTTTCCGCGTTTTTCGGCCTGATGATGGCGCTGACCGGCGGGGCGCTGGCGTTTTTGCGGGGTGGCCGGTTTGCCGGGTATCTCGGCCTGGCTTACAGCACGATTTGCGCCCTCATGCTTTTTATGAGCGGCATCGCGCTCTACCTGGCCCGGGACGCTGTTTTCTCCGAGCTGACCTACCTTTTGCAGAGCTTTTTGGCTTTCTGCGCGTTTCTGCTCAGCGGCCTTTGCGTGTTCTTTCTCTCCAGGAAAAAGGGCAAGGACAATGGGTAGAAGGACCAAGGACGATTCGTAATCATGGGGGCAAGCCCCCATACCCCCTCACCGGGGTATGAAAATGGGATAGTGCGGAAAGAAGGCGCGTGCGGTGGGCACATCATGGGAGAACATGCGCTTTCTGACAAGCTGACTTTCAGCGGCGCGTGCAGAGATGAAAAATTTTGCGGTTCTATTATTCGGATGCAGAAGCGCGGGCAAGCACATGATGAGAGAGCATTTGCTCTCTGGCAAGCTGACTCTCAGCACCGCGTGCAGAGATGACAGATTGCTGCATCCCATCATTCGGGTATAAAAAACCAGCGGTGCCTCCGCTGGTTTTTTATTTATGAGAAGTTTTGAAAGCGCGTCTCGAATTTCTCTTCCGCACTGTTTTTTATCGTAAGGGGGTATGGGGCGCAGCCCCATGTTAACGAAAAGCCCTTTCCCTTACCCTCGCTTCCTCCTCCGCGCCCCGGCGCGGGCCAGCACCAAAGCGCTCAGCGTGAGCGCGCACAGCAATCCGACGCCCACCCAGAGCAGGCTGTGCAGCAGCTCCAGCCAAAGCCCGCTGGGCCGCACCTCTACCTGCACCGCCCGGGTTACCCGGCTGTAATTGCCCGTGTCGGCAGGGGTGTAGACCGCGGTGTAGCCCTGCGCGCCCAGGCGCAGCGCGGCATCCGGCTCGGCCCACGCCCAGCCCTCGGGCAGCGGGATATCTGCCAGCCTTTCGCCGGCCTTGTATTCCCGGGATTCCAGCTTGGGCGTGGAGACCACAGGCGAAGCCTTAGCCACCACCAGCGGCACTTCCCGGCGCACCACGCCGGCCCCGGCATCCCAGCCATCCTGGGCGGAGTAGTCGTAATTATCCGTATCCCTGGGCGTATACACGGCGGCGTAGCTCTGGCCGGAAGGCACGGGCACGGCATCCGGCTGCTCCCACGCCCAGCCTTCGGGCAGCGGGATATCCGAGAGCGCTTGCGCGGCGCTGTATTCCACGGGCTCGGGCAGGGGCGTCTCCACCTTGCCCACGCCCTTTTGCAGCTGCACGCGCACCCGGCGCACCACCGCGCCCCGGGCGGCATCCCAGCCCGAAACGCCGGAGTAGTCGTAATTTTCCGTATCGGCAGGGGTATAGAGCATATCGAAGCTCTGGCCGTCTTCCTCCCAATCCAGCATGAGACTGCCGTTTACAAAGGCAAAACTGCCCGGCTCGCCCGTCTGCTCAAACACCGCAGAGCCGAGCGGCTCGCCATAGCGCACCTGGGCAGTCTCCGGGAACTGCACCTCCCAGACCAGCGCAGGCAGCACCCTCAGCGGCACTTTGCGCGTCAAAATCTGCTGGTCAGAGCCGTTCCAGGCGTAATCCTCCGGGTGATCCGGCAAAAAATCCACCGAGATGAGCGCGCCGTTATCCAGGGCATCCGGGCGGGAATCCAGGCTCTCCCGGCTGCTGACCACAAAGCGCCCCAGGCCGTTGCCGCCGGCCAGCTCGGCCTGCCCCAGCTTTTGGCCATAGACGACCACGGCCTCCTCCGGGAACTGCACCCCGGTTCCGGGGTAATCCGAAGCGGCAGCGTCAAAGACGCTCCTTTCGGCGCATTGGCGCTGATAGAGCGTGAGCGTCTGCTCCTGGGCATCGCAAATCCACCAGCAGAGCGGCTGGCCCTGGGCATCCCGGCCCAGGCAGACGGCCTGATTCTTCAGACACCCACACCCCCCCCCGGTGCTCAAAACCGAATGTTCACACCAGGAGGCGGCCAGTGCCTCGGCCTGCGCAAAGACCAGCGGGTTTTGCAGTTTCTTGTTGCGGTGCAAGGGCTCCGTCGCCCGGGCAAAAGCCTCGCCCTGGGAGGCGGGCGTCTCCATCCAGATGCTCCAGCGATAGCCCGAAAGGCGCTCGGCCTGCTGGCCCAGCGCGCCGATGGGCAGGGCGATTTCCTGCTGGCCGTCCGAGCAGATACGCTGGGCGGCCATGAGCACGGGGGCATCGCTCTTTGATTGGCCGGCATAGGCGCAGAACACGACGTATGCGTCTTTTTTGGCGTTTTGCATACCGCTTATCAGGATAACCCCATCCTGAACGCGGCAGGAGGAGAGGGAGAAGGCGGTCTCGTCCAGCGTTTTGAGATACAGCCCGCTTTGGCCCGCATCCTCCGCACACAGCGCGCCGCCGTTTGCCGCGATGCCGGCGGCATCGGCCATGGCCCCAAAGGATACGCCTTCCAGGTTCACCCGGCAGACCGCCGCGACGCCCCGCTCTTCCCGCAGCTGCCCGGCCAGCACCTGGCCGTCTGCGCTGGCAAACAGCGCCTGCTCCCGGCCGGCAGACGCGCGCAGCCAGGCCCCGTTTTCCCCGGCGGCCCAATAATCCCGGGGGATGAGCAGGGCGGCATCTTCCTCCCCGCCGCCCAAAAAGGCATCCGGCGCCCAGGAGATTTGCCCTGCGGCCGCATCCGCCGCCGGGAGATAGAACACGTCCTCTACCTGCTCGGTCTGGCCGGTTTTTTCGTTTTGCACCGCGACGCTGGTGCTCAGCAGGGCAGAGAGCTCTCCGGAGGTGAAATGCGCCTCAAAGGGAGCGGCGCTCTGGCCGGGGGCGGACTGGGCGGCGAAGTTCTTGCTCCCGCCGGAGCGCAGGCCGCCGTTCAGATAGGCCCGGATATCGCTTCGGCCATAGTGGCTGGCAAAGGCAGGCTGCCAGAGCGGCTCGCCCCCGGCAAGGGCCTGGGCGGGAAAAAGCGCAGCGCAAAGCAGGGCGCAAAGCGCCCAGGCAAGTGCTCTGTTTTTCCAGCCGCGTTTTTTCAAGGCAGATTGCTCCTCACCGTTATTTGTGCTTTTATTTTAGCCGCCCGGGCCGCAAAAAACAAGAGCTCCCGGCGGCTCTGGGGCCTCCGGGAGGTTTCAAGTTTGTAACATATGCTCAAATTCGCAAAAAAAGGCAAACTAAGGCCGCAGCGCGGCGTTCCTCTGCGGCCTTCCCTTCCCAACCGAAACTTTATTTTCAGTTTAAAACAAAAATTTCCACATATCCAGCATTTTAAAGCCCATATAGCCAAAGCCGGACCCCAGCAGAACCCCAGCCAGGACATCCGACGGGTAGTGCACATACAGATACATCCTGGAAAAGGCGATGAGCGCCGCCAAAACCAGCGCGATGCTCCCCAGATGCCGCTCGGCCAGAAACAGCGCCGTGGCCGCGGCGAAGGAAGTCAGCGTATGCCCAGAGGGAAACGAAGCATCCCTGGGCGCCCGGATGATGAGCTCCAATTCCGGCCGCTTGGCAAAGGGCCGCGCCCGGCGGAACACCGGTTTTAAGATGAGGTTGCCCACCACAAGCCCCATGGAGAGCGCCAGCGCCATAGAAAGGCCGGCCATGCGGTAGCGGGCCGTGCACAGGAAAACGCCGATGGCGCAAAGCCAGATGAACCCGCCGTTGCCCAGCGCCGAAATGAGCGGCATGAGAAAATCGCCCAGCACACAGCGCAGGTGCTTATGGATATAATCCAAAATAGAAAGTTCCAGCTTCAATTCTTCCTCCAGTGCACAGCGTTCGGCCATTTGCGGCCGTGGCATTATCATATCACAAGTTTTTCGCCCCGGCAAGCCTTTGGCAAACATCGGAAAAAAGGGGAAAGGCAGGGGTAATCATGGGGGCAAAGGTCAAAGGCTTTTCTTAGCCATGGGGGCAAGCCCTCATACCCCTTTACACTATATAGAGTAGGAGCGTACAAAGGGAGGCTTATGCGGCGCATCTTGCAACGGCTCCAGCGGTTTCTCTCGCCCGGGTTAGAGATGGGGCAAAAGCGGAAGGTCAAGGGCCGCTTCTAGCCATGGGGGCAAGCCCCCATACCCCATTACACTATAATAGAGTAGGAGCGTACAAAGGGAGGCTTATGCGCCGCATTTTGCAACGGCTCCAGCGGTTTCTCCCGCCCAGGTTAGAGATGGGGCAAAAGCGGAAGTTCAAGGTCAAGGGCTGCTTTTAGCCATGGGGGCAAGCCCCCATACCCCCTTACTATTATCATAATGGGATTGTGCGGAAAGAAAGCGCGGGCGGGGGCAGAGAATGGGAGAGCATTTGCTCTCTGACAAACCGGCTTTCAGCGCCGCGTGCGGGAATGGCATTTTTCCCATTCCTGGCAATCGGGTGCGCCGTGCCCCCATGATGACCCATTGACCTTGACCTTGGGCGCGCACTCACACCCGCCGGGTGTGAACATTATAGCATCCTGCCGCCAGAGCGCAACAGTATTTTTGCGGAATATTTTTTTAAGATTAGCAAAAATCGCTTTAGCTGGCACTTTTACGCTTCCGGGGCCAGCCAGAAATGCCCGGGGGAGTGCTCCTGCCAGCGGCCGGCGGGAGCGGAGGGCAGCGGCAGAAGGGGCGGGATGGGAACGGCGGGATCCGGCGCGGGCTGGCAGGCCAGCAGGCGGCGCGTATACGGATGCAGGGGGCAGGAAAAAACCTGCTGCGCACTGCCCAGCTCCACCAGCCTGCCCTGCCACAGCACGCCCACCCGCCGGCAGATTTTGCGCACCAGGCCCAGGTCGTGCGCAATGAGCAGGCAGCCCTGCCCTGCCGCCGAAAGCTTTGCAAACAGCGCGGCCAGCTGCGCCTGCGCCGGGGCATCCAGCGCCGAGAGCGGCTCATCCGCCACCAGGTAGCTGGGCCGCATGGCCAGAGCCCGGGCGATGGCGACGCGCTGACGCTGGCCGCCGGAAAGCTCGGACGGATAGCGGGCAAGCAACTCCTCCGGCAGGCCGACCGCACCCAGAAGCTCTGCCGCGCGCTCTTTTGCCCGGCCTTTTGACCCAAGCGTATGCGCGATGGCAAAGGGCTCGCAGAGAATCTGCCAGACCTGCATGCGCGGGCTGAGGCTGGCAGAGGCGCTCTGAAAGAGCATCTGCACCTGTTTTTGGCGGGCTTTCCGCTGTTTTGCCGAAAGGAGGCGGACGTCTGCGCCCTGGTAGAAGAGCTGGCCGGAGGCGGGCTGATACAGCCCTGCCAGCAGGCGGCCCAGCGTGGATTTGCCCGAGCCGGATTCGCCCACCAGCGCAAAAATCTCCCCGGCATACAGCCGCAGGCTCACGCCGAGAAGCGCGCACACCTGCCTGCCCCGGCGGGAAAAGGAATGCGAAAGGCCGCGCAGTTCAAATATGGGGGTCTGGTTCTGCAAGATATCCCTCCTCTATCACGACTTTGCCCTGCCGCACCCGGACGGGCGGGGGCTGGGGACGGCGGATGGCCGCCCAGTGTGTCTGGCTCAGATAGAACCGGGGCTCGGACGGGGCCTCGGCATTGGCCTGGGGGTCCGCCTGCTCCGGCTGGTCTATACGGCTATTCTGGGGCAGAGCGGCGCCGGGCGGCTCTTTCGGCGCTTGTTCCGCAAAAAATTGCTCTGGCTGGACGGACGGCGCGCAGTCTAGCGGGGCATGGGCAGCGCCTCCCGCTTGCAACACATGTCCGGCAAAACCGGCCGAACAGGCGGCGCTGACCGGAGCGGGGCTTTCCTGCGTCTCCGGCACAGTTTGGGCAAGCCGGGCGGCAGGCTTGGACGCACATTCCCGCTTTTTTGCGGCACCGAGAACAGGCTCTGCCCCGGGCAGAGTGCTGGCGGGGGCGTTTTGGGCAGGCACCTGCTCAGGCGAGGCCGTGCCCGCCGGAGGTGCGGAGCAATCGGCCAAAAAGCGCTGGGATTCGGCGCCGGCCGGCAGGGACGGGATTTGCCAAAGGAGCCCTGCACCCGCTTCCCACGGCATCTGCTCTGCTCCAGGCAGGGCGGCCAGCAGGCTCCAGGTATAGGGGTGAGCGGGCGCATAGAGCACCTCCTCCGCCCGGCCCTGCTCCACGAATCTGCCTGCGCGCATGACGGCGATGGCATCTGCCAGCTGGGCGGCCACGCCAAAATCGTGCGTAATCAGCAGCATGGCCATGCCAAGCTCCCGCTTGAGCCGCGCCAGCAGCTGCAAAATCTCGGCCTGCACCGTCGCGTCCAGGGCGGTGGTGGGCTCATCGGCGATGAGCAGTTTTGGCTGGCAGGCCAGTGCCACGGCCAGCGCGGCGCGCTGGAGCATACCACCCGAGAGCTGGTGCGGATAGGCGAAATAGCAGGTTCGTTCCAGCCGGACCAGCTCGATTAGGCGCATCGCCCGCTCCTTCGCCCCCTTTTTGCCCGCCTTTTCGTGCACCAGGATGGCTTCGGCAATCTGCGCGCCGATGGAAAAGGAGGGGCTCAGCGCCAGGTGCGGCTCCTGGAAGAGATAGGCCATCTGTTTTCCCCGGATTTGGCGCATGGCTTTTTCCGAAAGGCCCAGCAGTTCCCGCCCTTCCAGCCGGATGCTGCCCTGCGCCCGGGAGCTGCCCGTGCACAGGCGCATGAGATTGCGGCAGAGCACGGTTTTGCCGCAGCCCGACTGCCCGACAATGGCCAGCGTCTCTCCCGGCTGCACGCAAAGCGAGACCCCGTCTACCGCCGCGAAGGGCCCGGACGGGGTTTCAAAGCTGACTTTGAGATTTTCCACTTCCAGCAGTGCCATAGTTCTCCTTTCTACACCCGAATGACAGGACGGCAAAACCTGTCAGTCCCGCACGCGATGCCGGAAACTGGTTTGCCAGAGAGCAAATGCTCTCCCATGCTGTGCTTGCAAAAGGGCTGGAGATGACATGGGACCCATGGATATATATCTATATAGTAGAAAAACGTGGAACTGGCAGGTTTTGCCGCTCCACCGCTTCCGCACAAAAGGCTACGGGCATTTCGGAAATGTCCACCCGTGCATAGGCCTTTCGGCTGCGCTTATCTTTTCTCCCACATTTTGGCGCAAAATCCAATTATATATGCTAAACTAGTAGTATCTTACTTAATACATAGAGAGAAAACATAATGATTTACGAGAGCCACCCATGGAAACAAGATCTGATCCGTCGAAAGAATTTAATTTTGAAACATAATACATCCGAATATTTTCACAAAAACTACGATCACACCTATGTCATTATTGAAAAGGCTATTTTTTATTCTGCATTTATTATCCGAAAGCTTATTGATTGTGGCGGCAAGTTAAGTAACGAAGCAGACAAATACTCTCTTGATGTTTTTTCCATTAGGCCACTTAAGCGCATTGATCGCTTACATCGTTGGCCAGAAGACGATAGCCATGATTGGCATAATGAAAAAAAGCTCTCGGTTTCAGGAAAAAAGCTTTGTAATTCATTAATGCATTCTTTCTTGTTCTTTATTACGCTAAATGAAAACAATGTTGTTGAAAGTTTTTTCGTTTCATCAGACTATGACAAAAACAAATTTCTATATCGAGTTCCTTTGCATGAATGGGTAAAATACATTAATTTTATTGCTACGGATAATATTGCGCAACTAGAAATCCGCTATAGTTCTAAATATGATGACTATATTTTATCTAAGAAGCGCGGAAAAATAAAGTAATTATTAATGTTTAAAAATTTTTGGGGTGTTAGGGACTTTTTCCAAAAAGCCCCTAAGTCCTCGCCCTTTTGCCCCCTAATCCAGCTCCCACTCGGCGACGTTCCAGAAAATGCCCACGCCGTGGTGCCCCAGAACAGTATCCTCGCAGATGCCCTTCAGGCCGGGCACAGCGACGTAGACCGCGTCTACATATGCCAGAAACGTATAGGGCGGGTTGGCCGCCAGCGCTTCCTGAAACTCCGCGTAAAGCCGCAGGCGTTCCTGCCCGTCGCCCGTCTCCCGGGCCTGGCGGAGCAGCTCATCCACCTTCGCATCCGAATAGCCGCTGTAGTTGGCGCCTTTGCCCGTGCCAAAGACTTTATAGGTGTGGTCGTCCGGGTCGAAGGGGCTGCCCCAGCCGATGAGATAGGCTTCCTGCCCTGCCCAGTCCACCTGGGCATCCACCTGCACGCGCACATCCGCGCCAATCTCCCGCAGCTGCTGGGCGCAGAGATTGCTCATATCGATGCGCACCTGGTCGCCCTGGCCGTTGTGGATGACGAACGCCAGCCGCTCGCCGTCCTTCTGATAGAAGCCATCCTCGCCCCGGCTCCAGCCGGCCTGCTCCAAAAGCTGCATGGCCTTCTGCGGGTCGTACTCATATTTTTCCACATCCGGGTTATGATACGGCCCCTTTTGCAGGGGAGAATAGGCAGCCTCGCCGCTGCCCCGCAGAACCGTATCCACGATGGCCTGGCGGTCTACTGCGCAGCTTAAAATCGCCGGAAGCTCTGGGTGGCTTGCGAAAAAGGCGCTGTTAAAGTTGTATAGAATGCCGCGGTAGTCTGCGGTCTGCATCTGATAGAGGGCATAGTCGCCGCTGCCCCGGAACAGCTCGGCATCCTCGGGAGTAACCTGCGCCAAAGTCAGCTCGCCGCTTTGCAACTGCAAGGCCCGGGCCCGGGAATCCTCCACAATCTTGAAAATAATCCTCTCGATTTTGGGCGCGCCCCGGTGATACTTCTCGCTGCGCACCAGCGTGATGCTCTGCCCCGCATCCCAGCTTTCCAGCCGGTAGGGCCCGGCGCCCACGGGATGCTGATTGAAGCCGTCTGTGGCCAAATCCTTGCCCTCCAGCAGGTGCGCAGGCAGAATGCCCATGGTCAGGTAATCCAGCATGGCGACGTTGGGCGCGGAAAGCTCAATCTCCAAAGTGAAGTCGTCCGGCACGCGGATGGCGGTGATATCCTCGTAGTTGGAGGCGTTTTCCGAGGCGTTGGCTGGGTCCA
Organism: Christensenellaceae bacterium 44-20; assembly: GCA_041223705.1. NCBI lineage: Bacteria > Bacillati > Bacillota > Clostridia > Christensenellales > Christensenellaceae > Christensenellaceae bacterium 44-20. Next base: position 158,913 of record JBCLQU010000003.1, on the reverse strand, counting down.
TAATGGCCTCCAGCGTGAACTTGGCGTCCGCCGCCGTCAGCTGGACGCCGTCGTGAAAATACACATCGCGGCGCAGGTGGAAGGTGTAGGTGTTGGTCGCCTCGTCGAACTCCCACCGCTCGGCCACATCCGGAATCACCCGGTTATCCTCGCCGTGCGCCGTCAGCCCGGCAAACAGCAGAAGGTTGATTTCGCCGTGCTCATACAGCGCCGGGTTGATGGCTGTGTAATCGCCGCTGCCGTAGACCAGGGTTTTGGGGGAATCCTGCGCAGGGGCCTGCCCGCAGGCCGCCAGGCTCACCGCCAGCAATGCGGCCAGAAAAAGTGCTAAAAATTTCTTCATATAACGTTTCCTTTCTATTGAGAGGGGCGGCGCAGGGCGTCTGCAAGCCGCAGGAAGCTGAGCAGGCAGAGCACCAGCAATGCCCCGGGAATGAAAATCATCCACCACTGCTCTGTGAGCAGGGCGCGCTCGGAGGCCTGAAGCAGGCTGCCCCAGGAGACGGCCTCCACCGGCAGGCCGATGCCAAGAAAGCTCAAGGTGGCCTCCAGGCCGATGGCCCCGCCGATGCCGCTCACCGCCTGGAACGCGATGGAGGAGAAAAAGGCCGGGGCGAAGTGCCGGAAAAGCAGGTAGAAAAACCCGCCGCCCATGCTCCGGGCGGCCAGGATATACTCCCGCTCCCGCAGGCCGCGCACCTCGGTGCGCACAATTTTGGCGATTTCCATCCAGCTCGTCCCGCCGATGACCAGGCAGAGCGTCCAGATATTCGCCGGGCCCAGGGCGGCTTGCAGGAGGATGGCCAGCAGAATGCCGGGCAGGCTGAGCAGCAGCTCAGCGCCCCGCAGGAGCAGCTGCTCCAGCCAGGCCGGGCAGAGGGCCGCCAGGCAGCCATACGCGCTGCCGATGGCCGCGGAGAGCGCCGCCGCACCCAGGCCGATGAGCAGGGAAGCGCGGCCGCCGTGCAGGAGCATGGCCAGCACATCCCGGCCCAGGGCATCCGTCCCCAGCAGGTGCGCCGGGCCCGGGGGCTGGGCCGCCGCGGCATAATCCATATGCCCCGCATCGCCTGGGGCCAGCACATCTGCCAGCAGGCAGAGCAGGGCCAGAAGCCCCAGAAAAACCAGGGCAGGCCAGGGCGGCCTGTGGGACGCGCCGGGGCGCGGGCGCCTAGAAGAATGCCAAAACTGCCTAATCATGCCGCGCCTCCTCTCTTTTTTGGTATCCGCTGGGAAGAGGGCGCCACAGGCTTGGGCGCAGACACAGGGCGTGCCCGGCCAAGCCGCCGCGCTTTCTCTCCCCGCGCAGGGGGCAGGCCGAAAGGGGCAGCGCATGTCGGCCAAAGCGCCAAATCAGGCCGAGGAGCGAAGGCTCTGCCGGGCGGGGCAGCCACCCAGTTATACCGCGCCCGCTCTCTTCCTCGCGCGCAGATGCGCCGGGCTTGGGGCTAAGCCGCTGATATTTAGAGGAAGGCAGGAGCCGCAGACGCAGGCCATGTTGCGGCCGACGCAGGTTCCGGCCTTGTTTTTCTGCTTGCCAAAGGTGCTTACTCATGCCGCGCCCCCTCTCTTCGCCGGCGCGGGTCTGCCCAGGCCGAGAAAAGCTCGGCCAGCAAACTGCAAAGCACCACCAGCGCTCCCGTCAGCACGCAGAGCACCAGCAGGAGGTTATAATCGTGATACTGAGCGGCCTCGAAGCAGAGCGCCCCAAGGCCGGGGTAGGAAAACACCTTCTCCACCACATACGCCCCGCCTGCCAGATGCGGCACGGCCAGGGCAGCCATGGCCAGCAGGGAGGGCAGGATGGCCCGAAGGCAGTGCCGGTATAGAATGCGGCGGCGCGGGACGCCCTTTGCCCGCAGAAACAGGACGTATTCGCTCTCCAGCTCGCCCAGCAGGCGGCTGCGCACGAGATAGGCGTAGTGCCAAAAGTGCCCCAGGGCGATGGTGCACGCGGGCAAAACCAGATGCCGCAGGCGGCCCAGGGCAGAGCCCGCCGCCCCGATGGGGTAGGCCCCGCTGCTGGGCAGCAGGCCCAGGCGCACGCTGAACACCGCGATGAGCAGCAGCGCCAGGAAGAACACCGGGATGCAGGAGAGCGCCGCACCCAGGCGGCAGAGCAGGCGGTCTGCAAAGCTGCCAGCATGAGAGGCGCAGTAGATGCCCAGCGGGACGGCCAGCGCGAAAGTCAGCAAAAAGGACGCGCCGCCCAGCACCAGCGTATTCTGCCAGCGCCCGCCCACCACGACCAGCACATCCTGCTTATACTGGAAGGAGATGCCGAAATCCCCCGAAAGCGCGTTTTTCACCCAGATGACAAACTGCGCCGCCAGGGGCTGGTCCAGCCCCAGCTTATGCTCGGCCGCCGCCCGGGCCGACGGGCTCATGCGCTCCACGCTCTGGCCGTAGTAGGCGCGGAGCGGGTCGCCCGGGGCCAGCCGGGAGAGGAAAAACACCGCCGCGACCAGCAGGAAAAACAGCAGCAGCATTTGCGCGGCTTTGGCCGCTATCGTTCGGGTTTTCATGGCTTCTCTCCTTTCTTTGGACTTGGGGAAAAGGGCAAGGGCGGTGGGCAATCATGGGGGCAGGAGCTCTCTTTGCCGTGAAGAAAAAGGTCAAGGGCCTTGGGCTAACATGGGGGCAAGCCCCCATACCCCCTCACTGGGATAATAGAATGGGATAGTGCGGAGGGAAAGCACGTGCGGTGGGCAGAGCACAACGCGGGAGAGTATTTATTAGTTGACAAATCGGCTCTCGGCGGCGCGTGCAGGCAGGCGCATAATGAGCGAGCATGTGCTGCCTGACAAACTGGCTTTTGGCGCCGCGTGCGGCAACGGCAAATTTCACATCCCCAGCAATCGGGTACAGCGACGCGTGCGGGCAAGCACAGCACGGGAGAGCATTTGCTCCCTGACAAGCCGA
>JBCLQU010000003.1:0-155891 GCA_041223705.1 Christensenellaceae bacterium 44-20 | reverse complement strand
TTTTCAGCTCCGCGTGCGGCAACGGCAAGTTTCACATCCCCAGCAATCGGGTACAGCGGCGCGTGCGGGCAAGCACAGCACGGGAGAGCATTTGCTCCCTGACAAGCCGATTTTCAGCTCCGCGTGCGGCAACGGCAAGTTTCACATCCCCAGCAATCGGGTACAGCGGCGCGTGCGGGCAAGCACAACACGGGAGAGCATTTGCCCTCTGGCAAATTAACTTTCAGCTCCGCGTGCGGCGACAGCAGGTTTCACATTCCCATCATTCGGGTATAAAAAAGCATTTCCCCGCGAAATGTTTTCGCAGAAAAATGCCTTCCTGACATAGTTATGAATAAAAACGGGAAATCCCGGCGATGGCCGGGCTGTTCGTGCATGGCGGCCCTTCCTGAGCCGGTTACCTGGTTATTATAGCAAAGCCGGGCAGGGGCGTCAAGGTTTGACAAGCCCCGCTCCGGCCACTATAATAAAAGCAAGCAGTATCAGGAAGATACCATTTTGCCAGGAAGGCCGCGCCATGGGTGCCCGTTTTCGTGGCTTTTTTTGTCATCAGCATAAACAAAGGAGAGAGCATGACGCTGGAGAAATTTTTCAGGGAAAACCCCAGGGCCGCCGTCGCCTTTTCGGGCGGAGTGGATTCGGCCTACCTGCTCTGGGCGGCCAGGCAGTGCGGCGCGGATATCCGGGCATACTACGTCAAAACGCAGTTCCAGCCGGCTTTTGAGCTGGCGGATGCACAGCGGCTGGCCCAGGAGATCGGCGTGCCTATGACCGTCCTGCGGCAGGACGCGCTGGCCAGCGAAGCTGTGGCCCAAAACCCGGCGGACCGCTGCTACTACTGCAAGCAGGGTATTTTTACTGGGATTTTGCAGGCCGCGGCGGCAGACGGCTACACGCTGGTTCTGGACGGCACCAACGCTTCGGATGACGCGGACGACCGCCCGGGTATGCGGGCCCTGCGCGAGCTTCGCGTGCGCTCGCCCCTGCGGGAATGCGGGCTCAGCAAAGACGAGATTCGCTCGCGCTCGAGGCAGGCCGGGCTGTTTACCTGGAAAAAGCCGGCATACGCCTGCCTTGCCACGCGCATCCCCACTGGCCAGCGCATCACGGCCGAGCTTTTGGGCAAAATCGAGCGGGCCGAGGACTTCCTGTTTTCCCTCGGGTTTACGGATTTCCGCGTGCGCATCTTATCCGGCTGCGCGCGGCTTCAGCTGCCCGAGGCGCAGATGAGCCAGGCCATCCGGCAAAGAGGCGCCATCCTCCGGGAGCTGGGCCCGCTGTTCGGCGGCGTACTGCTGGATTTAAAGGAGCGGTAGGCGGGGAAGGTCAAGGGCGATGGGTAAACATGGGGGCAAGCCCCCATACCCCCTTACAATATAATAGTAGGGAGGCAGCGCGGAAAGAGAGGGAATACGGCGGGCAATCTTTGCCGCCCTAAACCCGGCATATCCCAAGTATGGGGTATGGGGCTTCGCCCCATGGCTGCTAAACAGCCCTTGGCCAACCGAAACGGGAGAGCATTTGCCCTCTGGCAAGCTGATTTTCAACGCCGCGTGCGGCGACGGCAATTCCCGCCGCCCCGCCATTCGGGTGCAACAGCCAAAAGGGCAAGAGCGCTTCTGATTTGCGGGGCAGAGGGTCAAGGGCGATGGGTAAACATGGGGGCAAGCCCCCATACCCCCTATATAATAGGAACGCAATTTGCAGGAAAAGCGTGTGCGCCGGAAACAGCATGGGAGAGCATTTGCTCACTGACTGGCCGACTGCCAGCGGCGCGTGCGGGTCGGCACAGCATGAGCGAGTATGCGCTCTCTGACAGGCTGACTTTCAGCGCCGCGTGCGAAACTGACAGATTCCGCCGCCCTATCATTCGGGTGTAGAAAAGGAGTAGAGATGGAGAGAGAACAGTTGCTTGCCCTGCTGGGGCAGGTCCAAAGCGGGGAAATCTCCCCGGAAGAAGCGCTGAACCGCTTCCGGCTGGCGCCTTTTGAGGATTTGGGGTATGCCAAAGTCGACCACCACCGCTCCCTGCGCCAGGGCGCGGCGGAAGTCATCTACGGGCGCAGCAAGACGCCCGAGCAGATTCTGGGCATCGCCCAATCCATGATTGCCGGCGGCGCGCGCAACATCCTCATCACCCGCATGTCGCCCCAGGCGGCAGAGCTGGTGGGAGAGGAAATCGAGCTGGATTACCACCCCATCCCCCAAATCGGCATTGCGGCGCCGATGAAGCAGGAACTTCTGGGGGAAATCGTCGTGGCATCCGGCGGAACCAGCGATATGCCCGTCTGCGAAGAGGCCGCGCTGACGGCGGAGGCGCTGGGCAGCCACGTTACCCGGCTTTACGACGTGGGCGTGGCCGGCCTGCACCGCCTGCTGGCGCATCTGCCCGAGCTTTCCCGGGCGCGGGTGGTGGTGGCGGTGGCCGGGATGGAAGGCGCGCTGGCCAGTGTCATCGGCGGGCTGGTAGACTGCCCGGTCATCGCCGTGCCCACCAGCATCGGCTACGGCGCAAACTTCGGCGGGCTTTCCGCCCTGCTTTCCATGCTCAATTCCTGCGCCAGCGGGTGCAGTGTCGTCAATATCGATAATGGGTTTGGCGCTGGCTTTCTGGCCAGCCGCATCAACCAGATGGAGGGAATTAGATGAAAACGCTGTATTTACAGTGCAATATGGGCGCGGCGGGAGATATGCTCATGGCCGCGCTTTACGAGCTGCTGGAGCCGGGGGCCCGGCAGGAGTTTTTGCGGGACATGAACGCGCTGGGCATTCCCGGTCTGAAGGTCGCGGCAACCCCGGCGCAGAAGTGCGGCATTTGGGGGACGCATATGGACGTGCGCATCGGCGGGCAGGAGGAGCACAGCCACGACCTGCCCCACGGCCATTGCCACAGCCACGATGGGGAAGAGCACGGGCACGGCTGCTGCGGGCATGGGCATACCCACCAAGGCCAAGCAGGCCATTGCCACAGCCGCGCCATGCTGGCAGACGGCCAAAACCTCCAGCTGACCGCTCCCACCGAGCCGGAAGGGCACAGCCATCATCACAGCGAAGGACAGGGGGAGCACAGCCATTGCCACGGCGGGCACGCGCACAGCCACGAAGAGGGTTGCTGCCATGAACATGACGGCGGGCACGGCGAAGGCCACGGCCACCATCATGGCGGCGAACACGGCCATACGCACGAACACGGCCATTCCCACAGCCATTCGGGCATGGCGGATATCGAGCATCTGCTGGCGCATCTGCCCGTCTCCGAGCAGGTCCGGGAAAACGCGCTGGCGGTTTACCGCCTGATTGCCCAGGCCGAATCCCACGCCCACGGCCAGCCCGTCAGCCAGATTCACTTCCACGAGGTGGGCACCATGGACGCGGTGGCAGACGTGGTTGGGGTGTGTATGCTGATGGAGCGCATCGGCGCGCAGAAAATCCTGGCTTCGGCTGTGCATGTGGGCAGCGGGCAGGTGCGCTGTGCGCATGGGGTGCTGCCCGTCCCGGCACCGGCCACAGCGCATATTCTGCGGGGTGTTCCCACCTACGGCGGCGAGATTGCCGGCGAGCTGTGCACGCCCACCGGCGCGGCGCTGCTCCGGCACTTCGCCCAGGGCTTTGGCCCCATGCCCGCGCTCTGCGCTTCGGCCATCGGCTACGGCATGGGCACCAAGGATTTCGCCGCGGCCAACTGTGTGCGGGCGTTTTTGGGCGACGACGGCGCAGGGGAGGGCGGCCCGAACGGCGAGATTGCCCTGCTCTGCTGTAATCTGGACGACATGCCCGGCGAGGATTTGGGCTTTGCCCAGCAGGCGCTTTTGGATGAGGGCGCGCTGGACGTTTACACGCTGCCCATCGGGATGAAGAAAAACCGCCCGGCCGTGCTGCTCTGCTGTATCTGCGAGCCGGATGCAGCGGATAAGCTGGCCGCCGCCATGCTGCGGCACACCAGCACCTTCGGCGTGCGCAGGACACTTTGCCAGCGGTATATGCTCTCCCGCAGTTTTGAGCAGGTGCAGACGCCCTGCGGTGCTGTGCGCATCAAGACCGGCCAGGGTTACGGCGTGAAAAAGAGCAAGGCAGAATATGAGGACATCGCCCGCATCGCCCGGGAGCAGGGCATTTCCCTGGCAGAGGCCCGGGCGCTGCTCAAATAGAAGTACGCAAACAAAAAGAGCCTGCAAGGGCTCTTTTTGTTTGCAAAGAAAGGGGGGTAGCAGAAGGTCAAGGGCCATGGGTTAACATGGGGGCAGAGCCCCCATACCCCCATGAAAAGACAAAATAGGAGAGCACACACGCCGCATGGATGAGTGATTTTCAGCGGCGCGTACGGAATCGACAGGCTCCACATTCCCATCATTCGGGTGCAGAAAAGCCCCCCATACCCCCCATTACTATGATAAGAATAGGATAGTGCGAAAAGAAAATGCGTGCGGAGGCTATATGATGAGCGAATATGTGGCTTCTGACAAGCTGGCCGACAGCCAGCGGCGCGTGGGGGGAGCGGCACAGCATGAGCGAGTATGCGCCCTCTGACAGGCTGACTTCCAGCGCCGCGTGCGGCGATTGCACCCTCCACATTCCCATCATTCGGGTATAAAAAAAGATTTTTATCTGTTATCATAGAGGTATAGATAAAATAGCGGCGTAAAAAGCTATCAAATCATCGAAAAGCTGTTGGCAAAATAGGCCGCAATTTTCAAAAGGAGGGCGAATTGATGGAAGAACACACTTGCGGCAACTGTACACATTTCCGCCTGCACTACATCCGCCAGTCATGGGGGAGATACGACGCGCTAAGCTATGGGCACTGCGTCTATCCGCGCTGCAAAAAGCGGGAGGTGGCCCATCCTGCCTGCCAATACTGGAAGCCCGCCAAACAGGAGGAGGGAGAGGATTCGCTTTCGGATTAGGGCGCTTCCTGCGCGGGGCACAGCTTCGCGGCCGCTTTGGCGCACTGGCCGCCGGCCTAAGAAACCCGGCTTTCTGTTTTTTGCGCCGGGCACCGCCGCGCCAAGGCGCCTTTCGGGTGTTCAAAGCCGAAATTCTATGATACAATACTCCTGCGGAGGACAATACCGCACCCGAATGAGGGGAATGCGAAAGCTGCTATCGCCGCACGCGAAGCCGGAAGTTAGCCTGCCAGAAAGCAAATGCTCGCACAGGTTGTGCCGACCCGGTGCGCGCTCCTGCGGAGGACACACCCGAATGAGGGGAACGTGAAAGCTGCTATCGCCGCACGCGATGTTGGCAGTCAGCCTGCCAGAGAGCAAATGCTCGCTCATGCTGTGCCGACCCGGTGCGCGCTCCTGCGGAGAGCACACCCGAATGAGGGGAACGTGGAAGCTAAAATCTTTGCACGCGAAGCCGGAAACCAGCCTGCCAGAAGGCACCTGCTCCCTCGTGCCGTGCCCGCCGCACGGGCTGTCTTCCCGCACTATTCCATTCTATTATCCCGGTGAGGGGGTATGGGGGCTTGCCCCCATGTTAGCCCAAGGCCCTTGACCTTTTCCCCATGGCTAAGAACGGCCCTTGAACTTGACCTTTCCCTTCCCCTGACTGCAAAACACAACTGGAGGAAACCATGAACCAAACACCCCGCCTAAATCCCTCGGCCAAAGACGGCCTCTCGGCAGAGCAGGTGCTCGGCCAGAAGCAGGCCGGCCTGCAAAACGCCGCGCCTGAGAAAATCACCAGAACCACCGGGCAGATTATCCGGGACAACGTCTGCACGCTGTTTAACCTCTTCAACCTGCTCATCGCCCTGGCGCTGGCGGCCGTGCATGCGTGGTCCAACCTGTTTTTCATGGCGATTATCGCGCTGAATACGGCCATCGGCATTTTTCAGGAAATCCAGGCCAAAAAGCTGGTGGACAAGCTCTCTCTGCTCTCCGCCCCGAGGGCGCAGGTCGTCCGGGGCGGCGAAATGCAGACTGTGGCCGTGGAAGAGCTGGTGCTGGACGACGTCCTCTGCCTGGAGGGCGGCCGGCAAATCTGCGCAGACGCCATCCTGCTGGAAGGGGAGATTGAGGTCAACGAATCCCTGCTGACGGGCGAGAGCGACCCGGTGGCCAAGCGGCCGGGGGATATGGTGCTCTCGGGCAGCTTCGTGCTTTCGGGGAAGTGCCGCGCCAAAGTGGAGCATATCGGCGCGGCAAACTACGCCACCAAAATCGCCGAGGAGGCCAAGGCGCACCGCAAAGTCAGCTCCGAGCTTCTGGCCTCCATGCGCAAGGTTACCCGGTTTACCGGCTGGTTCATCCTGCCGCTGGGCGCGCTGCTCTTTGTGCAGGCGTATTTTTTCCGGGGCGACATGCTCTCTGAGAGCGTCGTCGGCACGGCCGCCGGCCTGCTGGGTATGCTGCCCAAGGGGCTGCTGCTGCTCATGAGCATCGCCCTGGCCACCGGCGTCATCCGGCTGGGCAAAAAGAAAGTGCTGGTGCAGGAGCTCTATGCCCTGGAGACGCTGGCGCATGTGGACGTGCTCTGCCTGGATAAGACCGGGACCATTACTTCCGGCCGCATGAGCGTCGAGCGGGAGGTAATCCTGGCGGAGGATGCGCGCTTCGAACAGCTGATGGGCAGCTTCCTGGCGCATACCGACGACAACAACGCCACGTTCCAGGCGCTTTCGGATTACTACACTAAGGGCGGCGCGCTGATCCCCTGCGGCAAAGTGCCCTTCTCTTCCCAGCGCAAATGGAGCGCCATGGCTTTTGAGGGCGGGGAGGTGTTCCTGGTGGGCGCGCCCGAGCGGCTCTGCCCGGATTACCAGCTGCCCGAGGAGATTGCGGCGCAAATGGAGGCTGGCGCGCGGGTGCTGATGGCCGGACTGGCGGAGGGAGAGGTCTCGGCGGATGCGCCGCTGCCCGCGGTTACCCCGCTTCGGGCCATTCTCATCGCGGATTCTATCCGGGAAAACGCGCACCAGACGCTGGAATATTTCAAAAATGAGGGAGTCGCCCTCAAGGTGATTTCCGGGGACAACCCGAAAACCGTCTCGGCCATCGCAAAAAAGGCCGGGCTAGATGGGGCAGAGCGGTATCTGGATGCCAGCCAGCTGGGCGAGGCGGAGCTGGCCGCCGCCGCGGAGGAGTATACCGTGTTTGGCAGAGTCTCCCCGCATCAGAAAAAACAGCTGGTGCAGGCGCTCCAGGCCGCGGGGCACCAGGTCGCCATGACGGGCGACGGCGTCAACGATATTCTGGCTCTTCGGGAGGCGGACTGCTCGATTGCCATCGGCGAGGGCAGCGACGCGGCCCGGCAGGTTTCCCAGCTGGTTTTGCTGGAATCGGATTTCGCCGTGCTGCCCCAGGTGCTGGCAGAGGGCAGGAGAGTCGTCAACAACGTCACCCGGGTGGCCAGCATCTTCTTCGTCAAGACGATTTATTCGGCCATTTTATCCCTGCTCTGCATTTTCATGAACACGCCGTTCCCCTTCCTGCCCATTCAGATTACGCTGATTGACCTGGCTATTGAGGGCTACCCGACGCTGTTCATGTCGTTCGAACCGGACGGCCGCAGGGTGCGCGGGCGGTTTTTGCCCCAGGTTCTGCGCCGGGCACTGCCAAACGCGCTGGTGATTGTGGCGGATGTGCTGCTGCTCTGGCTGGCCGGGCCGGCGCTGGGCTTTGCCGGCGCACAGGCCGAGACGGCCATGTATCTGCTGGTGGGCCTGATGGGCATTGCCGCAGTTTTCAAATCCTGCTGGCCGTTTAACAAACTGCGGGTGTTCTTATTTGCGACCATGACCATCGGGTTTTACGCGGCGATTTGCCTATTCCAGGGGCTTTTGCAGGTCTCCCTGCCCAGCGCGGCGCAGCTTCCGGCGCTTCTGGCCATCGCCGCCGGCAGCATTTTGCTGGAGCGCGTTTTCGCGGCTCTCATCGGCTGGGCGGGGAAGGGAAAGGCCAGGGACTAAGGTCAAGGGCTTTGGCTAACATGGGGGCAAGCCCCCATACCCCCCTGACTGGGATAGGAAGAAGAGCAAGTTCAAGGTCAAGGGCTGGGTTTAATCATGGGGCTTCGCCCCATACCCCTTCACTTGGGTATAAAAATGGGTTGGGAAAAGGTAAGGTCAGGGGCGGTTCCTAGTTATGGGGCTCCGCCCCATACCCCGTGCCCGAGATAGGAAGAAGGGCAAGTTCAAGGGCCGCTCTTAACCATGGAGCTTCGCCGCCCCATGACTGGGAAGGATAAATGGGGCAGTGCGAAAATAGGTTTTGTGCGGCGGGCACAATGCGGGAGAGCATGTGACCGCTGGCAAATAAGATTCGCAGGCAAAGCCACGGCCCGTGCGAGCATGTGCTGGCTGACAAGCTGACTTCCAGCTTCACGTGCAGAGCTGGCAGGTTTTGCTGTTCTGTCATTCGGGTGCCGCCCTCCGCTAGGAGCGCGTGAGGAGCTGGCAGATTCCGCACTCCCGGCAATCGAGTTCAGACAAGGCCCCGCCGCCTAGGCATAATAAAAGAGCGAGTGCATCATGATAAATTTGCACTCGCTCTTTTATTTCCTCTTATAAGGGCGCGTCTGCCAAATCCAAAGAGCAAGGCCGCGAAACCCTTTGCCCGCGCATACTGCCGCCGCTTAGCCAGCAATCAGGCGCGCACTCACATCTCTTTTTCTTTATCATGGGGGTATGGGGCGAAGCCCCATGGTTAAGAGCGGCCCTTGACCTTGCCCTTTAAGCCTTGGCCTTTTCCGCCGCCTTCTCCCGCTTTTTGGCGGCAAGCAGCGCGCCCATCAGGCAGGCGGCCATGAGCACGGAGAATACCAGCCAGAGCATCCAGGCAGGAGTGTAGCTGCCGCTGGCGTCGTAAATCACGCCCATGAGCGGCGCGGCCACGGCGGCGCCCAGCGTCGACGCCATGGAAGCCAGGCTGAAAATCGAGGCGAAATCCCGGTCGCCGAACACATGGCGCACCAAGGCGCTGATGCCCACAGACGGCCCCATGCCCGTAAACCCGAGAAACGCGGCATACGCCCAGGGGATGCCCGGAACGCGGCAGAACAGCGCCAAAACCGGGAAGCCGATGCAGGCCGCGCAGAGCAGCAGCGCCGTCCGGGGCGTGCCCAGGCGGTCGAACAGCGTGCCCGCGGCGATTTTTCCCGCGGCCACCACCGCCATATACCCGGAGGTTACGGCCGCGGCAAAGGCTGTGGAATAGCCGAGGTCCTGCAAAAAGGCGACGTTGTGGTTGCTGGGGCCGCCGCAGCAGATATTGAGCAGGAAGAACCCGAAAATCAGCAGCCAGAAGGCGGGCATCTTCTTTGCGGCAAACAGGGAAACCCCGCTCCCGGCCCCTGCCGGAGCCTGCCCTTCCTCCTGCTTTTTGCCCGGGGCCTGATAGGGCGCAAGGCCCATCTGGGCAGGGCGATCCCGCAGGAGCAGCAAAATCACGGGCAGCAGCACGGCCACCGAAACCGCCGCCACGCCCCGGTAGGCCCAGCGCCAGCCCAGCCGCTCGGCAAGCTGGCTGATGATGGGCACGAACACCGCGCCGCCCAGGCCCGTCCCGGCGTAGGCGATGCCGGCAACCGTGCTCCGATTATCCAAAAACCAGTTGTTGATGAGCACGCCGATGCTCAGAAAGCTGATGCCGTTGGTAAAAATGCCCTCCAGCGCCGCAGCGAGATAGAACTGCCAAAGCGCGCCGGCAAAGGAATACAGCGTATAGGCCAGCGCATTGCCCATTAGGCCAATCAGCATGACTTTTTTCACGCCCGCCTTTCGGATGAGCCGGGCAAAGACGGGCATGAGCAGTGCCCCCAGCAGTGAGACGATGGTGCGGTAGAGCGTAAACTCGCCTTTGGCAAAGCCCATCTGCGCGCAGACGGGCGCGATATAGGCGGCCGCCGCGCCGGTAAACGCGCCGCACCCCAGCATCATCAGCGCGACGGATGCCGCCACGATAACCCAGCCGTAAAACGGCTTTTTCTTTTCCAATTTTCCTTTTCCCCTAACCCAGGCCCGCGCCTGTTTCTCCCTCGCCCTCTATTTTACCCCTATTTCTCCGCGGGCACAATCTCATTGATGCAGGAAAGGGCGCCCAGCGCCCGGGGAAAGCCGATATAGGGCAGGCACTGGGTCAGCGCGGCGATAAGGGTCCCCCGGGTATTGCCCACATTCAGGTTGCCCCGAATATGCGCGCGCACCTGGCCCTCGCAGCCGCCCAGGGCGCAGAGCACGCTGAAGGTGAGCAGCTCGCGCATGGGGATGCCAAGGCCGCCCCGGGTGTAGATATCGCCAAAGCAGTAGGCCGAGAGGTAATCCTGAATGTGTTTCAGATCTTCCGGCGCGGAGCCGCGCATATTCATGATCGTCTCCTGGCCGAAGATGGCGCACTGGGCTTCCAGCCCCTTTTGCAGGCGGGTTTCCTCACTAACCGTGGCCTGGGCGGGATGCGGCAGGGAAATGCCCCGCTGCTCGAACACCTGGTTGGCCTGCTGCGCGGCGACCAGCGTCCGCGGGAAGCCGATATACGGCGCGCACTGGTAGATGGCCTCCTTGATCTGCGTGGGTGTCGCGCCGACGCAGAGCGCCGCGCCCACATGCGAGCGGCACTGATCCGGCGTGCCCAGCGCGGCCAGCACGGCGACGGTGATCAGCTCCCGCTGGACGTCTTCCAGGCCGCCCTGCTGCCAGACTTCGCCAAACAGAAAGTAATCCAGAATTTTTTGCAGTTCCGGGTCTGCCGGGTTTTGGCTGACGGGCGCGAGGCCCATCTTTTCCCGGACGATTTGGGAGTGTTTGATGCGATCCATTGTTTTCTCCTTTTTTGAGCGGGCTATGTCTGGGGCCGGGAGCCTGCTTTGAACGCGCATCCCGCTCCCGCAAAAGCCCAGTTTTTAAATATAAAGGCCAGCCGGGCTGCCGGCTGGCCTGTTTGCCGCTAGTTCAGGCCGGCCTGCTCAAGCCATGCGGCGATTTTGCCCTCGGCATCCGCGCCGCCGTCGTCATAAAGGGCAATGCCGGCGCAGTTCTGCGCGCCTGGGCAGAGCGCCAGGGTATCCCGCTCCAGCCCGGCCATCCCGCCACCGCCATGCGTGCAGAAGGGGGCGACGCGCTTGCCCGCAAAATCCTGCTGTTCCAGAAAGGCCGCGATAGGCGGCGCAATGGTGCTCCACCAGTTGGGGCTGCCGATGAAAAAGGTGTCGTAATTTGATGCAATTTCTGCATAAGGCTGTAGCTCGGGGCGGAAATTTGTCGAAATCTCCTGTTTCGCCTGGGCCACGACTGCGTCATACTCGCAGGGGTACGCGGACACCGGCTGGATTTCCAGCAGGTCTGCGCCCGTCTGCGCCGCGATGATGCGCGCGATTTTCTCTGTGTTGCCCGAGTGGGTGTAGTAGACCACGAGTTTGTTTGACATGGTTTTTCTTCCTTTCTATTTGAGTTGGATGGAAAAAGGGCAAGGGCAGTGGGTAATCATGGGGCTTCCGCCCCATACCCCTTCACTAAGTAAACAGAACAGAGCCAAAGGCAGTGGACAGTTATAGGGCGATAGATCAAGGGCTGTTCGTTGACATGGGCTTCGCGTTCAGGCCACACAAAAGGCGAAAGGGCAAGCGCCGCTTCTAATCATGGGGGCACGGCCCCCATACCCCCTCACTTGGGAAAAATATGGGAAGGCATTCGCTTTCACAGGCTGAAAACAGCGCGCGGTGATGATGCTTTTCGCCGTCCCGGCAATCGGATAAGCACATGATGAGCGAGCATGTGCCGGCGGGCTGACTGACTGCCGGCTTAGCGTGCGGCGATGGCAGATTTCACACTCCCAGCAATCGGGTAAACACAGCATGAGCGAGCATGTGCTGCCTGACAAACTGATTTCCAGCCCCGCGTGCAGAACTGCCAGTTTCTGCATTCCCATCATTCGGGTATAGCGCCGCGTATGGGATTGGCGGATTCTGCCGTCCTGTCAATCGGGCATTATCCTTCGCAAGAGCAGGTGTGCTTGCCCTTTTTCACCCCAGCCCAAGTGAAGGGGCAGCGAAGCCCCATGGCTGCCCATCGCCCTCGACCTTTTCTCCTCTATTTCCCAAACAGTTCGGCCGCCTGCCGCATGTTTTCCCGAACCGAAACGCCAAACGGGCAGCGGCTCTCGCAGGCGCCGCAGGCAATGCAGTCGCCGCCGGCGCGCTCCAAAACCGCGTAGTGCTCGCGCACGGTTTCGGGGATACCGCCCTGGGCCTTTGCCAGATTGAGCAGCTTGGTTACCATGGCCACATCGATTTTCTGCGGGCAGGGCGCGCAGTGGCCGCAGTACATGCAGTGCCCCTGCCAGCTGATTTTGGGGAACGCGGCAAACGCGGCGGCGTAATCCCGCTCTGCATCCGAGGCATCCTCATAGGCGACGGCATCGGCAAATTCGGCGATTGTGTGCGCGCCCGAGAGCACGCAGGCCACGGCCGGGCGCGTCAGCGCATAGTGGATGCACTGGTTGACCGTCAGCGCGGCGCCGGCGGGCGACATGGCCGCAGAGAGCAGATCGCCGCCGCCAAAGGCTTTCATGACCGTGATGCCCACGCCCAGGCGCTGGCAAGTCTCGTACAGGCGCTCCCGGTCCGGATCCAGGTTGGTGAGCTGGCCGGCATAGGCCTCATCTGCCCAGAGCGCCTCCACATCCTCGCCGGCGGGCTGGAGGTCGTAGCAGGGGTTGACGGAGAACATCAAAACCGCGATATCCCCGCTCTCGGCCGCCGCCTGGGCCACCAGCGGGTTGTGGCTGGAAAGGCCGATATGCCCGATTTTGCCCTGGCGCTGGAGCTCCTTGGCATATTCCAGCACGCCGCCGTCTCTCACTTTCTGCCAATCCGCCATGGAATCCACATAGTGAATCATGCCCACTTCAATATCATCCGTTTGCAGCTCGGCCAGCAGCGCTGCAAAGCCTTGGCGCACTTCGGCCAAATCCCGGGTGCGCTGATACTGCCCATCCTTCCAGACAGAGCAGAGGTGTGCCTGCAAAATGAATTTTTCCCGCCGCCCGGCCAGCGCCTTGCCAAGGGCCGTGCGCGCGGCTGGATCGGAAGTGTATAGATCGATATAGTTGGCGCCTGCCTGCTCGGCAGCATCCAGAAAATCCTGCGCCAGCGCCGGGTTTTGCACAAACCCCTCACAGCCCAGGCCAATTTCGCTCACGTTTAGGCCCGTGCGGCCAAGTTTGCGGTAAATCATCGTCGTTTTCTCCTCCCTAAGGTGATATGGCTCTCTAAAATCATCCTAGCACTTAAAGCCGACTATAAGTCAAGAGGTTTCTTTGAAAAAGGACAGGCCGGGGCGGGGAAGGGCGGTTTGCAATCGTGAAGGGCAAGGTCAGGGGCCGGTTTTTAACATGGGGCAAAGCCCCATACCCCTTTACTAAGGGAACGGCGCAGAGCCAAAGGCAGCGGGTAGTCATGGAGCGATAGGTCAAGGGCCTTGGGTAATCATGGGGGCACGGCCCCCATACCCCCTTACTTGGGAAAAATATGGGAAGGCATTCGCTTTCACAGGCTGAAAACGACGCGCGGTGATAATGCTTTTCGCCGTCCCAGCAATCGGGCAAGCACATGATGAGCGAGCATGCGCTGGCGGGCGGGCTGACTGCCGGCATCGCGTGCGGAAATGGCAGGTTTCACACTCCCGGCAACCGGGTAAGCACGGCCTGTGCGAGCATATGCTGACGGGCTGGCTGGCCACCGGCATCGCGGGCAGGAATGGCAGGTTCAGCCGTCCCATCATTCGGGTACAGCACAGCATGAGCGGGCATGTGCTGACGGGCAGGCTGACTTCCGGCATCGCGGGCAGGAATGGCAGGTTCAGCCGTCCCATCATTCGGGTATAAAAAACCAGCGGGGGTGCCGCTGGCTCTTTTGTTTCTATGGAAGATTCTTCCCGCTTTGTATGAAGCTCTAGCCGTTCAGGTTGAAGGAGAGCATGATGTTGTTGGCGCCCTGGATATAGGCGTTGCCCCGGAGCATATAGTCCACAGCCAGGCTCAGCTTGCCCCAGCTTTGGCCCTCGGATTCGATGATGAGGTCCATAGACTTATAATAGCAGGTGTAGCCCAAAATCATCAGCCGCTGGAAATCCTCAAAGTTTGCGGAAGGGGTCAGCGCCTCGAACCGGGCGCAGAGCTTCTTTGCCTCGGCGGAAATCTCGGAGATGAGCGGCTTCCACTCCTCGGTATTATCGGCCTTGATGGTGTTCGCGTCGACTTTATAGAGCAGGTCTGCCAGATTCTGGGTATCCACCAGAATCGGGGAAGCGCCATCCAGGAAGTAATCTGCATCTTCTTCTGTGATGACGGCGGTTTTGGCGCGCTCCACCATCCGCTCAATCTCCTCATCCGAGATGACCATCGCGGGGTCTATCGTGGGCTCCAGAGTGGGGGTGGGAGTGGGCGTCGGCGTGGCAGAAGGCGCGGCAGGGGGCAAAATTCCCTTGCCCGCGGAAAAGCAGCCCGTCAGCGCGAAGAGCATAACAGCCGCCAAAAGCAGGCTCAACAGTCTTTTTTTCATCGTATCATTTCCTTTCATCATTTCCTGACTATAGTTTAGCACGTTTGCCCTCATCCTGCAAATTTCTACACCCGATTGATGAGAATGTGGAACCTGTTATCGCCGCGCGCGGTGCTGGAGGTCAGCCTGCTCATCAGCACATGCTCGCACAGACTGTGCTTGCCCGGTTGGGGAGATGGCGGAGCCTGCCATTCGCGCACGCGATTGATGGGAATGCGAAACCTGCTGTCGCCGCACGCGCCGCTACACCCGATTGATGGGATAGCAGAACCTGTTATCGCCGCACGCGAAGCCGGCGGTCAGCCTGCTCGTCAGCACATGCTCGCACAGACTGTACCCATCAGCAAAAGCTCCCGCGGACGGCGCAGGAAGGGCGCACTTTGGCATGGGGCCCCGCTCCGTATCCCGCAATGGGAAGCGGGCAGGCCACGCCGCACCTGCCGGGGAAAATCCGAATGATACTCTGAAAAGCCGGGCGATTCTATCTCCTCTTCCACGTCAGAAAAATTCCCGCGACTGCGGCTATCAGGAGAATCGGCGCTGTCCTGACAAACAGCCATTCAAACGCGTGAAAAGCTGTTCCGGCGATGGCAAGTTCCGGGTCGCTGTAATCCCAGCCCAGATAAGGGCCGCGCAGCACAACCAATGCCGCAAAAATCGCGACAATAGCCGCGCACAATAAGACGCATAGCCAAAACAGCAGTTTTCTTCTGGCGGCCTTTCTTTGGGCAAGCTGCAAATTGATTACCTCCAGCTTTTCACAAATGGCTTTTAAATCATCTGTCTCCGGCTGGGCAACCGTCTCTCCAAGCAGAGTGCTGACGGGCGTTTCCAGCGCTTCTGCCAGGGAGAGCAGCAAATCGGCATCGGGAACCGACAAACCCTGCTCCCATTTGGAGATTGTCTGCCGCACCACATTCAGCTTAACCGCAAGCTCTTCCTGCGAAAGCCCTTTGGCTCTTCTAATCGCTTTGATATTTTCATTCAGCATCAAAGGACGCCTCCTTTCTTTTGACACTATTATCACCAAAACTGCCCGTTGCTGCAAGCAACGCAGGATAACATTCGAGGTTATGGCTCTTCTTTCACGGGAAAAGGGCAAGGGCGATGAGTAATCCCCCTCACTGGGAAATGCGGAAAATAGACGCCCATGAGGCGTTTTTCATCATAAGGCGGGCCATGTGAAAGAATCGCTCCTGCCCCGCGAAGCACGGGAGAGCATTTGCCAAATGACAAGCTGATTTTCAGCGGCGCGTGCAGGGCTGGCGGTTTCTGCTGTTTTGCCATTCGGGTACAGAAGGTCAAGGACATTGGTCAACATGGGGCTTCCGCCCCATACCCCGCTGACTTATTCATATAAAGTTGCCCGGGGCGGCGCAGTCTATGCGAGCATTTGCCTTCTGGCTAACTGACTTCCAGCTTCGCGTGCAGGGCCGACAAATTCTACTGTTCTGACATTCGGGTGCGGCATGCCCTCCGCAGGAGCGAAAATGCCGTGTGAGAGTTTTGGAGGCGGGGTGAGTACCCATATATATAGAATAAGAAAAAACTTTCAAATTTCCCAATTATGGTGTATAATAAGAGTGAGCAAAAACCAAGTTTGCCGGGCGCATTTTGGCAGAAGCCAGAAACTCCGGCAGGCGGGAGGGGAAGGCCGCGTGCCTTCCGAAGCGTGGGGGCGCTTTGCCCCCATACCCTCTTTTCAGGAAATACCCGGCATCGGCAAAGGTCAAGGACGATGGGGAAACATGGGGGCGCGCCCCCATACCCCCGACACTTGGGATGATAAATGGGGCAGTGCGGAGATAAATTTTGTGCGGCAGGCACATTATGTGCGAGCATTTGCCTTCTGGCAAGCTAGCTGGCGGCTTCGCGTGCGACGCCGACAGATTTTTCCATCCATCCCGCCATTCGAGTATGCCCTCCGCAGGAGAGAGCATTTCCCCCCTGACAAACAAGTCAACGCACCGCGCGCGGAACTGACAAGCTCCGCCGCCCTAGCAATCGGGTACGCCCTCCGCAGGAGAGAGCAACTGACTGACTCAGCGCGTGAGAAATCAAAAGATTACTGCATCCTAGCAATCGAGTATAAAAAATGGAGAAAACAATGCAAGAGAAAGAAAATCTGCAAAACCACCAGGAAAACGACTACGACGAAAGCCAAATCCAAATTCTGGAGGGGCTGGAGCCGGTGCGCAAACGGCCGGGCATGTATATCGGCTCGACGGACAGCCGCGGCCTGCACCACCTGATTTACGAGGTTGTGGACAACTCGATAGACGAGGCCATGGCTGGCTTTTGCACGCATATCGAAGTAACCCTGACGGCGGGCGGCAGCGCCAGAATTAAGGATAACGGCCGGGGCATCCCCACGGGCATCCACCCCAAAACCGGGCGGACGACGCTGGAAGTGGCGGTCTGCATGCTGCACGCGGGCGGCAAATTCGGCGGCGAGGGGTATAAAGTCTCGGGCGGCCTGCACGGCGTGGGCGTATCCGTCGTCAACGCGCTTTCCACCAAAATGATTGCGACCATCTGGCGGGACGGCCGGGTTGTCACCCAGAGCTACTCCATGGGGCACCCAACTTCCGAGCTCACCGACCTGGGCCCTTCGGACGAGACGGGCACGCAAATCGAGTTTTTCCCGGACCCGGAGATTTTCGAATCCGTAGCCTTTGATTACGACCTGCTGCGCTCCCGCTTCCGGGAGATGGCCTTCCTCAACAAAGGCATCTGCATCACCCTGCGGGACGAGCGGGGTGAAAAGCCGGTGGAGCAGGTCTACGAGTTCGAGGGCGGCATCAAGAGCTTCGTCGAATACCTAAACCGCAACAAAACCCTGCTGCTGGACGAGACCATCTATATGTCTGGCCAGAAGGGCATGGGAATTGTGGAAGTCGCCATGCAGTATAACGACAGCTTCAGCGAAAACGTCCACAGCTTTGCCAACAACATCAACACCCACGAGGGCGGCGCCCACGAGACCGGCTTTCGGAGCGCGCTGACCAAGGCCGTGAACGACTACGCCAGAAAATACAACCTGTTAAAAGAGAAGGACGAGAACCTCTCGGGCGAGGATATCCGGGAGGGGCTGGTGGCGGTCATCTCCGTCAAGCTGCCCGACCCGCAGTTTGAGGGGCAGACCAAAACCAAGCTGGGCAACAGCTATATGCGCACGCTCACGGACAACATCGTCTATACCGGGCTTTCCGAATATCTGGAGGAAAACCCCAAAAACGGCAAGCGCATTGTGGAAAAGTGCATCCTGGCCATGAACGCCAGAGAAGCCGCCCGCAAAGCCCGGGACATGACGCGCAAAAAGAGCGGCGTCTTCTCCATGCCCGCCAAGCTGGCCGACTGCACGAGCAAAGACGTCTCCGAGCGCGAGATTTTCATCGTCGAGGGGGATTCGGCAGGCGGCAGCGCCAAGAGCGGCCGCAACCGCAAGACTCAGGCCATCCTGCCCCTGCGCGGCAAGATTTTGAACGTGGAAAAGACGCGCTACGACAAGGCCCTGGGCAACGCGGAAATCCGCGCCATGATTACCGCCTTTGGCACGGGCATCGGCGAGGAGTTCGACCTCTCCCGCCTGCGCTACGACAAAATCATCATCATGACGGACGCGGACGTGGACGGCAGCCATATTCGGACGCTGCTGCTGACCTTCCTCTACCGGTTCCTGCGGCCGATTATCGAGCAGGGGCATGTTTACATCGCCCAGCCGCCGCTCTACAAGCTGGCCAAGGGCAAGAACGTGCAATACGCCTACACCGAGGCAGACCGGGCCCGCATCGTGGCCGAGATGGGCGACGGCATCGACACCCAGCGCTACAAGGGCCTGGGCGAGATGGACGCTTCCCAGCTCAAGGAGACCACCATGGACCCCGAGCATCGGACGCTCCTGCAAGTCTCCCTGGACGACGCCATCGAGGCCGACGAGGTTTTTACCATTCTCATGGGCGAGGAGGTCGACCCGCGCCGCGTCTTTATCGAGGAGAACTCCAGGCTTGTGGATAAGGATACCCTGGATATTTAAGGGAAAGGGATTAAGGGCGTTAAGGTCAAGGGCTATGGGTAAACATGGGGGCATCGCCCCCATACCCCCTTACTATATTATGATAAGGGAATAGCGTGGAAAGAAAGTATACGTGGTTGGCAGGAAATGGGAGAGCATTCGCCATCTGGCTGGCTGATTTTCAGCGGCGTGTACAGGACCGGCAGATTGCTGTGTTCCATCAATCGGGTATAGGAAGAAACGTGCTTCCCATCAGCAAACTCGAGGCTAGAAATGCGCCGTTTGGGGGTGTGGGGGTGTATGTACGGCGGCACCGACTTACAGTTTCTTCCAGAATTGCTTGTGCGGCAGATTTTAGAAGGTTCCAACATCCTCTATCGCACATCCCACCCCCACGGTGCTGCGCACGGCATACGGAGGCAGCGCGCGTGACGGGCAGAGACTGTGCCAGCATGCGTTTTCGGGCAAGCTGACTTTCAGCTCCGTGTGCAGCGAAAGAAAGCTCCACATTCCCAGCAATCGGGTGTGCCCTCCGCAGGAGCGCCAAAAGTAACAAGAAGAAAGGCTTATGAACAGACCGATGGTCGGATTTTGCACGACCTGGGAGATTTGCGCCAAATAGAAGCCTTTGAACTTGCCTTAGCCCTTCAAAATATACGGCACATAAGATAGAAACCATCTGCTTTTTGCCAATCCTGCAATTTTTGGAGTATTGGGGTATGGGGTGAAACCCCATGTTTAGGAATGGCCCTTGATGCGCACAGCTACGGGTGAGCATTTGCCCTCTGGCAAACTGACCAACAGCGCCGCGTGCAGGGCGACAGATTGCACATTCCCAGCATTCGGGTGCAGCGCGGGCGGAAATGACAATTTACACGAACCTTTGAATCGAGTAACTTGCCCCCTGGCAAACCGGCTGGCTGAGCGCGAGCAATCCTAAAAGGTTAAACGAACTTATCAATCGAGTATAGAGGTAGAAAATGGACGAGAAAAACCAAAATCTTTCGAGAATCATCCCGGTAGACCTGGGCGGCGAGATGAAGAAGAGCTTCATCTCCTATGCCATGGCGGTTATCATCAACCGCGCGCTGCCGGATGTGCGCGATGGCTTAAAGCCCGTGCACAGAAGAATTCTCTATTCCATGGCCGAGCAGGGCATCACGCCGGATAAGCCGCATAAGAAGTGCGCGCGCATCGTGGGCGACGTGCTGGGTAAATACCACCCGCACGGCGATACGGCCATCTACGAGAGCCTGGTGCGCATGGCGCAGGATTTCTCCACCCGCTACCTGCTGGTGGACGGCCACGGCAACTTCGGCTCGGTGGACGGCGACGGCGCCGCGGCCATGCGGTATACCGAGGCAAGGCTGGGCAAAATTTCCATGGAAATGGTCCGCGATATCGATAAGGATACTGTGGACTTCACGGATAACTTCGACGGCTCCTTAAAGCAGCCGGTAACGCTGCCCGCCCGGTTCCCCAACCTGCTGGTCAACGGCACGGGCGGCATTGCCGTGGGCATGGCGACCAACATCCCGCCGCATAACCTGGGCGAAGTCGTCCGGGCAATCGACGCGTATATCGACAACCCGGATCTCACCGTCGAAGATTTAATCGACTATATCCCCGGGCCGGATTTCCCGACGGGCGGGCAAATCGTGGGCGTATCCGGCATCCGCCAGGCCTACCGCACCGGGCGCGGCAAGATCCGCGTGCGGGCCAAGGCCGAAATTGAGGTGGAAAAAGACGGCCGGGAGCGCATCGTCATCACGGAGATTCCCTACCAGGTCAACAAAGAGATGATGGTGGCCAATATCCGGGAGCTGGCGCACGAGAAGCGCATCGAGGGCATCGCCGACGCCAACGACGAATCGGACAGCCAGGGTATGCGCGTGGTGGTGGATCTCAAAAAGGGCTTCAATGCCAACGTCATCCTAAACCAGCTTTATAAGCACACCCAGATGCAGACGACCTTCGGCGTCATCATGATCGCCCTGGTGGGCACAGAGCCGAAAGTGCTCAATTTGAAGGAAATCATCGTCGAATACGTGGACTATCAGCGGGAGATCATCACCCGGCGCACCCGGTTCGACCTGGAAAAGGCCGAGAAGCGGGCGCATATCGTGGAGGGCCTCCTAAAAGCGCTGGACAGCATCGACGAGATCATCGCGACGATCAAGGCCAGCAAGGACGGCGGCACGGCGCGGCTGGCGCTGATGGAGCGCTTCGGCTTTAGCGAGGTGCAGGCTCAGGCGATTCTGGATATGCGGCTCCAGCGGCTCACCGGCCTGGAGCGCGACCGCCTGGAAGAGGAGTTCGCCGCGCTCATGAGCAAAATCGAGTATTACCACGACGTGCTGAACAACCCCTCCATGGTGGACGACATCATCAAGGAGGATTTGGCGGATATCGTCAACCGCTACGGCGACGACCGCAGAACCGAGATCACCATCGACGAGGACGAGGTGGACGCAGACGACCTCATCCAGGAGGAGGAGATGGTCGTAACCCTGACGCACCACGGCTATATCAAGCGCACGGCTTCGGATAACTACCGGGCACAGCGGCGGGGCGGCCGGGGCATCACCGCGCTGGCCACCAAAGAAGAGGACTTCGCCGAGGACGTTTTCGCGACTTCCACGCACAACTACCTGCTCTTCTTCACGACCAAGGGCAAGGTCTACGTCAAAAAATGCTACCAGATTCCCGAGGCCGGGCGCACGGCCAAGGGCATGGCCATCGTCAACCTGCTCTCGCTGGAGAGCGGCGAGAAGGTTTCGGCCGTGTTCCCAGTGGAGAAATTCGAGGATGATTCGAATCTCGTGATGGTAACGCGCCAGGGCGTCATCAAAAAGACGGCCATGAGCGCTTTCTCCCGCATCCGCCAGAACGGCCTGATCGCCATCGCCATCCGCGAGGGCGACGAGCTGATTTCCGTGCTGCGCACCCACGGCGACGACCGGGTCATCATCGGTTCCCGGGACGGCATGGCCATCGCCTTCCACGAGGGCGACGTGCGCCCCATGGGCAGAGTGGCTGTGGGCGTGCGGGGCATCAAGCTGCGGGAGGGCGACGAGGTCATCGGCGCATCCCGGCTGGAGGAGGACCAATACGTCGCCGTCATCTCGGAAAACGGCTACGGCAAGCGGACGGCGGCCGACGAATACCGCGAGCAGACCCGCGGCGGCATTGGCGCCCGGACCATGAACATCACGGAAAAGACGGGCAAGCTGGTTTCGCTTCTGGCTGTGCACAGCCACGAGGATATCATGCTGATTAATGATAGCAACGTCATCATCCGCATGAACTCGGACGAGATTTCCGTGTTCGGGCGCTCGGCTCAGGGTGTGCGGCTCATGCGCATGGAGCAGGGCGGCAGGGTCGTCAGCGCCGCAAAGCTCCCGCCCATGGAGGAGGACGACGCCGCAGGGGAGGACGCCGAGGAGTAGGGCGAAAAGGGAAAGGTCAAGGGCCATTGGATGACATGGGGAAAAGGTCAAGGGCTTCTCTTAGCCATGGGGGCATAGCCCCCATACCCCCTTACTGGGGATAAGAAAATGGGAGAGCATGTGCCGAATGGATGAACAGCTTTCAGCGGCGCGTGCAGGGCTGGCAGGTCTTGCCGTCCTGCCAATCGGGTATAAAAAAGAGCTAGTGCACGATGATAAAATTGCACTGGCTCTTTTATTTTTTGGGAAATAAAAAATACGCTTATTTTTATAGGTTTTTTCGCTCTTCTGTTTATATCAAAATCTGGAAGGATTCACATATCATAGACAAGCGGGAATTGCTCCAGCTATGGCGGGAGACTTGAGGCTAGGGATGAACAGAGCCGGGGGTGTGGGGGTGTTTCACACGCGGAAGATAACCTTCCAAAGCACACTTGCTTTCTGGGGGGTGATGGCCTTGCGGCCATCTGCATTATCCCGCAGGTGTGTCCACCCCCACGTTTTGGTTACTTTTGCGCCAAAAGTAACAAGGCAAATCCTTTTTGAGCCAACGGTTGGTCGGACTCTGCACGGCCTTTGAAATTTGCGCCACATAGAAGCCCTTTCGCCCTTGACCTTTTGCTTTTTGCTCCCAAATAAAAAACCGGAATCCAAACCATAGGATTCCGGCTATTTTATCTCTTGCTCCAGAGCATCGAACTCCGGCGTGCTGAAAAATTCTCCAAGCGTGATGCCCAGCCCATCACATATCATCTTAACCGTAAGTATCTTTGGATTCTGGCTTTTCCCATACAAAATATTTTTGATACTGGAAGGCGGCAATCCGCAAACTGTCGCCAGGCGGTTGATGCTCATGTCCCGCTCTTCGCAAAGAAGCAAAATGCGGTTCTTAATTGCCGTAACAGTATCCATGCCAGCCTCCTCTCCGCTTTTTCTATAGAATAACCAATTTTATTGGACTTTATAGGCTATGTGTGCTACTATTAGGCTATACATAGCCGAAAGGATGCTGTTATGGAAGAAAAGACCTGTGGAAACTGCAAGCATTTTCGCCTGCACTATATTCGCCGGGCGCGGAAATACTCTCCGCTTCACTATGGGCATTGCGTCTACCCCCGATGCAAAAAGAGAAAGACCGAAGAGCCGGCCTGCCAGCATTGGAAACCGGCCGAAAAGGAAAATTAAGTTGTTTCAAATTGATAAGGGGCCGTATGGTCCGAGCAGATTTCGAACTATACGCTTTCCTGAAGCGCTTTTCGAAAGGCTCTCCCAGCTCGCCCAAGAAAACGGAATTTCCTTCAATTTCCTTGTGCTGCAATGCTGCAAGTATTCGCTGAAGTACTTGAAGCCGTTTGAGGAAGAATAGGAGAGCAGCAAAAAATTGCTGGTCTTCGGCAGGAGGAAGAGCGCGCCCCTCTATCTTCCATTTTTTTCTAAATTTCCCAGAAAATAAAAAGAGCCAGTGCCTAATAAGTAAATTGCACTCGCTCTTTTATTATTTCTAGTAAGGGGGTATGGGGGCTATGCCCCCATGTTTGCCCAATAGCCCTTGACCTTTTTCCCTAGCCCTTCATCTTGTCGTAGCTGACCTCGTTTTCAATCTCGCCCTTCTCGAAGAAGTCCGAAATATTCTTGAGCGTAACCTTGGCGATGTTGTGCAGAGCCTCCTGCGTCAGAAACGCCTGGTGGGAAGTGATGAGCACGTTGGGCATGGTGATGAGCCGCGCCAGCGTGTCGTCCTCCACGATGTGGCCGGAGTAGTCCTCGAAAAACAGATCCGATTCCTCCTCGTAAACATCCAGGCAGGCCGCGCCCACATGCCGGTCCTTGATGGCCGAAAGCAGCGCCTCGGCATCGATGAGCGCGCCGCGGGAGGTGTTGATGAGAAAAACGCCCTTTTTCATCTGCGCGATGGCCGCCGCATCGATGATATGGTCGGTCTGCGGGGTCAGCGGGCAGTGCAGGGAAATAATATCGCTCTTTTCAAACAGCTCGGCCAGGGGGACGTAGCAAATATCGCTGCCCTGGGCGGGATAGGGGTCGTAGGCCAGAACCTGCATGCCAAAGCCCCGGCAAATATCGATAAAGCACCGGCCGATTTTGCCCGTGCCGATGACGCCCACCGTCTTGCCGTAGAGGTCGAAGCCCGTCAGCCCGGAAAGGCTGAAGTTGAAATCCTTGGTGCGGTTATAGGCCTTGTGGATGCGCCGCACAGACGCCAGCAACATGGCCATGGCGTGCTCGGCCACGGCGTGCGGGGAATAGGCCGGGACGCGCGCAATGGGGATCTGCCCGCTGGCCGCCTTCAAGTCCACGTTGTTGAACCCGGCACAGCGCAGGGCCAGCAGCCGCACGCCGCACTCCTTCAGCTTCCCGATGACTTCGGCGCTGAGGTCGTCGTTGACGAAGGTGATGGTGGTATCGTAGCCACGGGCGAGATCCGCCGTATCTGCCCCGAGTTTGGTCTCGAAATACTTGATGCTGATGCCGGCCTCTTCGGCCAGGGGCGCAAAGGACTCTTTATCAAAGGATTTTGTATCGAACATTGCCGCTTTGATCATACTAGTTACCTCTTTTCATGCTTTTTGGCTTAGCCTCTGCAAAAATGGAAATTTTATGCGGAGGGGAAGGTCAAGGGCGAAGGTCAAGGACATAGGGGTATTTTTGAAAAAATACCCCTAAAACCCCAAAAACTTTTGGGATAAGGGGAAAGCGTTTTCTGCAAACCGAATTGCCCGCCGCACTATCCCATTATCATAATATAGTAGAGGGGTATGGGGACTTGCCACACCCGAATGATAGGGCAGGGGAAGCTGCCAGCCCTGCACGCGATGTTGTCAGCGGGTTTGCCAGAAAGCACATGCTCTCTCCTGCGGAGGGCATACCCGAATGATAGGAATGTGGAATCTGTCAATTCTACACGCGGAGCTGGGAGTCGGCCAGCCAGAAGGCAAATGCTCTCTCATGTTCTGCCCACCACACAGCCTTTCTTACCGCACTATCCTGTTATCATAAGAATATGGGGGTATGGGGGCATTGCCCCCATGATTACCCATCGCCCTTGACCTCCCCAACCTATGCAATCGCAAACCAACTTCCGTGCCCGCGAGCCAGCATGGCAGGCCGCACATTCCTATCGTTCGGGTGCGGCCGCCCGCCAGGGCTACCGAACGAAGTTGGTCCGGCAGAAAGGCTCTTTTTCGGGAATGCCAAACTCCTGCTTGCCAAGGGCGATGCTCTTCATGAGAAACGCCATGTTGCGGGCCAGCGTGCGCATGATTTGCAGGCCCTCGCCGTCCTGCACTGCCTCGCCCGGCTCGCCGCCGTGGATGCTGTTCCAATACTGGCCGGAAGCCACGGGCATGCCTGAAATGGTGAAAAACTTGTTCAGCTCGTCGAACGTGGAAGAAAGGCCGCCCCGGCGCGCCGCCACCACGCTGGCGCCCACCTTCATGCTCTTGTCAAAGCGCGTGCTGTAAAATAGCCGGGTCAGCAGGGCGACCAGCGTCGCGTTGGCAGAAGCGTAGTAGACCGGGCTGCCCACCACAAGGCCGTCGCAAGCCTCGAACTTCGGGGCAATCTCGTTGACCAAATCGTCGAACACGCATTTGCCGGTTTTTTTGCAGGACATGCAGGCGATACAGCCGCGGATATCCTTCTGGCCGATATGCAAAATCTCGGTCTCGATGCCCTCCTGCGCGAAAACCTGCTCCATCTCGTGCAGGGCGATGCTGGTGTTGCCCTTTGCCCGGGGGCTGCCGTTCAGCATTAAAACTTTCATTTTCTTTCCTTTCCAAAGGCCGCGCGGCCTTTTTGCTTGCTTTATGATTTTATCATAACACTTAAAGCAAGCTTCACGTCAAGCTTTTCTATACCCGATTGATAGGGCGGTGGAACCTTTCAGCACTACACGCGACGCTGGCAATCAGCTTGCCCGAGGGCACATGCTCTCACAGGTTCTGCCAACCGCGCGCTCCTACACCCGAATGAAGGGGGGTAGAATCTGCCATCCCCGCACGCGGGGCTGAAAGCCAGCTTGCCAGAGGGCACATGCCCTCACAGGCCGTGCCAACCGCGCGCTCCTACACCCGAATGATAGAACACAGCAGCCTGGCAGGACTGCACGCGCCGCCGGAAGCCAATTTGCCAGAGGGTACATGCCCTCACAGGCCGTGCCGACCGTACGCTCCTGCGGAGAGCGCACCCGAATGAAGGGGGTAGAGTCTGCCATCCCCGCACGCGGGGCTGAAAGCCAGCTTGCCAGAGGGCATATGCTCTCTCATTCTCTGCCCGCCGGCACAAAAGCTATTTTCGCACCATCCCATCCCTTAGTAAAGGGGTATGGGGCTTTGCCCCATGATTACCCATCGCCCTTGACCTTCCCTTGACCTTCCCTTGACCTTCCCTTGACCTTCCCTTGACCTTCCCTTGACCTTCCCTTGCCCTTCTCCCGCTATGCCTGATGCACATACACCCGAGCCAGGCCGCCCTGCTCCTCCCTTGTCATGCAGAGAAACTCCCAGCCGTAGCGCTCGTAAAAGCTCGTGTGGTCTGTGAGCAGATAGAGCCGGGAAATGCCCCGAGCCTTCATATCTGCGCAGGCGTATTCCAGCAGCGCCCCGGCAATCCCCCTCCGGCGCGCACGCTCCTCCACATAAACCGCACAGATATTGGGCGCCAAATCCTTCCTCTCGTGAAAATCGTTCTCAATCACGCCCAGCCCGCCGAGGATTTGCCCGCCCTCCAGCGCCAGATACCAGGCGGGAACCGGCCCGCTCTGCGCCAGGCTCTCCTCCATGCTCTGCAAATACGCCTCCAGGGGAACGCCCCATTTTTCGTGAAACCAGCGCGCTGCCTGCTCCTTTTTCTGCGGCTCATCTTCCAGCCGCATTATGCGAATCTCCATTTTTTCCCTCCTCTGCTTTTTTAAGCATAACATGGCCTGGCAGGCGAATCAAGCCAGCCGGTTTTGTAAAAATTTTCTTTTTACCCTATTGACTTAGTAGGTGAATCGCAGTATAATTCTACCAAGTTAAAAGGTAGGTGAAAACAAAATGCACTTTCTACACCCGAAATACCCGAATGACAGAGCTGTAAAACCTGTCAGCACTGCACGCGAAGCTGAAACTCCTGCGGAGGGCATACCCGATTGCCAGGGCTGCAAAATCGCTGTTACTGCACACGGTGCTGGCAGTCAGTTTGCCAGAAAGCAAATGCTCGCACAGGCTGTGCTTTTTCGCACGCGCTGTCTCCGTATGCCGTGCGCAGCACCTCCTGCGGAGGGCATACTCGATTGCCAGGGCTGTAAAATCGCTGTTACTGCACGCGGTGCTGGCAGTCAGTTTGCCGGAAAACAAATGCTCTCCCGTTCTCTGCTTCCCGGCACATGCCGATGTACCCGAATGTGGTAGACCCGAATGATGGGGCATCGAAAGCTGGCAATCCCGCAGACAAAGCCGGAAATTACTTTGCCAGAGAACACATGCCCGCCGCACACATTTTCTTCCCGCACCATCCCATTCTAGTAAGATAGCAATGGGGTATGGGGCTTTGCCCCATGATTAAGAGCGGCCCTTGACCTTCGCATTTTCGCGCCACGCCATTGCCCAGTAAAGGGGTATGGGGCGGAGCCCCATGTTAAGAACCCGCCCTTGACCTTATCACCAGAAAGGAACCGATGACCATGAGTGAATACAAATTTGAAACCTTACAGCTGCACGTAGGCCAGGAAACGCCGGACGCCGCCACAGACGCCCGAGCCGTGCCCATCTACGCCACCACCTCCTACGTCTTCCGCGACTGCGCGCACGCCGCCGCCCGGTTTAACCTGACGGACGCGGGCAACATCTACGGCCGGCTGACCAACTCCACCCAGGATGTCTTGGAAAAGCGGGTCGCCGCGCTGGAAGGGGGCGTGGCCGCGCTGGCGCTGGCCTCCGGCGCCGCCGCCATCTCGTATACGATTCAGGCCCTGGCGCAAAACGGCGGGCACATCGTCGCCCAAAAGACCATTTACGGCGGCAGCTACAACCTTTTGGCGCATACGCTTCCCGGCTTTGGCATCACGGCGGCTTTCGTGAATATCCATAATCTTGAGGAGGTCGAGGCGGCCATCCGGCCAAACACCCGGGCCATCTATATCGAGACGCTGGGCAACCCCAACAGCGACATTCCGGATATCGACGCGCTGTCGGCGCTGGCGCACGCCCACGGCCTGCCCATGGTCGTGGATAACACCTTTGGCACGCCCTATCTGCTCCGGCCCATCGAGCATGGGGCGGATATCGTCGTGCATTCGGCGACCAAGTTCCTGGGCGGCCACGGCACGACGCTGGGCGGCATCATCGTGGATTCGGGCAAGTTCGACTGGGCGGCTTCGGGCAATTACCCGGCCATCGCCGCGCCAAACCCCAGCTACCACGGCGTCTCCTTCACCCAGGCGGCCGGGCCGGCGGCGTTCGTAACCTATATCCGGGCGATTTTACTGCGGGATACCGGCGCGACGCTCTCGCCCTTCGCGGCGTTCCTGCTGCTCCAGGGCATCGAGACGCTCTCCCTGCGGCTGGAGCGGCACGCGGAGAACACCAAAAAGGTGCTGGAATTTCTAGTAAAGCACCCGCTGGTGGAGCGCGTCAACCACCCGGCTCTGCCCGGCCATCCCGACCACGCGCTGTATGAGAAGTATTTCCCGCGCGGCGGCGCCTCGATTTTCACATTCGAAATCAAGGGCGGCCAGGAGCAGGCGTTTCGGTTTATCGACAACCTGAAGATTTTCTCCCTGCTGGCCAACGTGGCAGACGTCAAGAGCCTGGTCATCCACCCGGCTACCACCACCCACAGCCAGCTCACCGACCAGGAGCTGGCCGACCAGGGCATCACCCCGGGCACCATCCGCCTCTCCATCGGCACCGAGCACATCGACGACATTCTCGCCGATTTACAGCGCGGGTTCGACGCGGTAAAATAGGGGAAGAAGGGCAAGGTCAAGGGCCACTCTTAACCATGGGGGCACAGCCCCCATACCCCCTACATATATATTGATGGGATAGTGCGGGAAGAAAATGCGTGCGGCGGGCACGGCATACGGAGACAGCGTGTGCGGAAAAGCACAGCCTGTGCGAGCATGTATTGTCTGCCAAACCGACTTTCGGCCTCGCGTGCCGAACTAGCAGATTCTGCATTCCTGTCAATCGGGTGCGGCGAAGCCCCATGTTAAGAAACCGCCCTTGACCTTCGCCGCACAGCACGGGAGAGCATTTGCCCGCTGACCGGCCAGCCGCCAGCACCGCGTGCAAGAATAAAAGGTTCCCGGTTCTATCAATCGGGTATCGCCCTCCGCAGGAGCGCGTGCGGCAAGAACAGCACCCGCATATTTATCAATCGGGTGAGGCATGACCCCACTCCTTAGTAATGGGGTATGGGGCTTTGCCCCATGATTACCCATCGCCCTTGACCTTACATCCCGAAAGGAGATTATTATGGCAAATATCTATACATCCGCCCAGCAGCTCATCGGCAAAACGCCGCTGCTGGAGCTGGTAAACCTGGAGAAAAAACTCGGGCTTGAGGCGAAAGTCGTCGCCAAGCTGGAATACCTGAACCCGGCAGGGTCTGTCAAAGACCGCGTGGCGGCCGAGATGATCGAGCAGGCCGAGCAGAGCGGCGCGCTCCGGGAAGGCTCTGTCATCATCGAGCCCACCTCGGGCAATACGGGCATCGGCCTGGCGGCAGTGGCCGCGGCCAGGGGCTACCGAACCATCATCGTCATGCCAGATACCATGTCCGTCGAGCGGCGGCAGCTCATGAAAGCCTATGGCGCGGAGCTAGTCTTAAGCGAGGGGGCGAAGGGCATGAACGGCGCCATCGCCAAAGCCGAAGAGCTGGCGGCAGAAATTCCCGGGAGCTTTATTCCCGGCCAGTTTACCAACCCCGCCAACCCGGATGCGCACCGCAAGACCACCGGCCCGGAAATCTGGGAGGATACGGACGGCGGCGTGGATATTTTCGTGGCCGGCGTGGGCACGGGCGGCACGATTACCGGCGTGGGCGAGTATCTCAAAAGCAAAAAGCCGGGGGTGAAGATTGTGGCAGTCGAGCCGGCGGATTCCCCTGTGCTTTCGGGCGGCGCGGCCGGGCCGCATAAACTCCAGGGCATCGGCGCCGGGTTTGTCCCCAAAACGCTGAACACCGCGGTTTACGACGAGATTTTGCAGATTACCACCGAGCAGGCGTTCGACGCCGCCCGGCAGATTGGCAGGAGCGAGGGCGTGCTGGTGGGCATCTCCTCGGGCGCGGCGGCCGCGGCGGCCATCACTCTGGCAAAGCGCCCGGAAAACCGCGGCAAGACCATCGTCGTTCTCCTGCCGGATACCGGCGACCACTATCTCTCCACGCCGCTTTTTGAGCAGTAGGAGGAAGGGCGCATGATGATTTCCACGCGCGGGCGCTATGCTCTGCGGTTTTTAATCGACCTGGCCGAACACCAGGGCGACGGGTATGTGCCCATGAAGGAGATTGCCGCCCGGCAGGGCATTTCCCCCAAATACCTGGAGCAGATTGTCCCTGCGCTGGCCAAGGCCGGCTATTTGAAAGGGCTTTCCGGCAAGCGGGGCGGCTATCGGCTGGCCGTTTTGCCGGAAAATTGCCGCGCAGGCGATATTCTGCGGCTGACCGAGGGCGAGTTTGCCCCGGTGGCCTGCCTTGCTCCCGGCGCAAAGCCCTGCCCCAGGGAGCAGGGCTGCCGCACCATCGGCATGTGGCGCGGCTTTGCTCAGCTGGCGCACGATTATTTTGATTCCATCACCCTGGCCGATTTGATGCAGGGGTGTTAAGGTCAAGGGCGATGGGTAAATATGGGTGCAAAAGGTCAAGGGCCACTCTTAACCATGGGGGCAAGCCCCCATACCCCCTTACTGGGGATGATAAATGGGGCAGTGCGGGAATAAATTTTGTGCGGCGGGCAGAGAATGGGAGAGCATGCGCTAACTAACAGACTGACTGCCAGCGCCGCGTACAAAAATAAAAGGTTCCTGCATTCTGCCATTCGGGTATAAAAAATCTGGTGCAATTATAAAAAA
Source organism: Christensenellaceae bacterium 44-20 (assembly GCA_041223705.1). NCBI lineage: Bacteria > Bacillati > Bacillota > Clostridia > Christensenellales > Christensenellaceae > Christensenellaceae bacterium 44-20. The sequence goes on along the minus strand of JBCLQU010000003.1, from coordinate 124,854 downwards.
GATTGCACCAGCTTTTCTATTTTTATAGTAAGGGGGTATGGGGCGAAGCCCCATGTTTAGAAGAAGCCCTTGACCTTGACCCTTCGCCCTTGACCTTAAACTTTACCCCATGTTTAGCCCTGCACTTCCTGGCCATAGAGCAGATCGTAAAAATAGGATTTGAAAGCCTCCATTCCCATCTGAGTATACTGGTCGTAAAGCTCCTGACAGATATGGTCGGCAGGATAGTTGATTTGGTCTTTGCCGTCGTGAACGGCGCTCCAAACAGTCTGCGCGGCCTCCTCCGGGCCGGGAAATGCCGTATGCCCATTTTTCAGATACTCATGCTGGCGCTGTGCGGCATTCTCGTATCCGGTTCTGTCGTTGACCGGGGTTTGAAAGTTCGTCTTGGTTGCGCCGGGAATGATGGCCTTCACTGCGATGCCAAAGGGCTTTAACTCATAGTAGAGCGATTCCAGCATCCCCTGCTGGGCGCGTTTGGCGGCGCCGTATGCTCCGTCTTTTGGCAGGGCGATAATTCCGGCCAGGGAAGTTGTCGTCAGAATAGCGCCGGCTTTTCTTGCTTTAAAATGCGGGATAAACTGCTGGGTAACAAGCATGGTTCCGATGACGTCCGCATCAAAAACCTCTCGGATCGCTTTTTCCGAAAGCCGCTCAAAGGGCGCCATAATACCATAGCCTGCGTTGTTGAACAGCACATCCACATCGTATTCTTCCAAGGCTTTGGCACAGGTATCGCGAATCTGGCCGGGGTCTGTCAAATCGAGCGGAAGAATGGAAATGTTCTCCATCTCCCCAAGTTCGCCAGCCCGCTGTAAATTTCTCATGGTGGCAATTACATGCCATCCTTTTTGCGCAAAAAGCTTTGCGGTTTCTTTTCCGATTCCAGAGGAAGCCCCTGTGATAAATATTGTCGACATTTTATTCTCCTTTTCTATACCCGAATGGCGGGAATGCAAAACCTGTCAATTCCGCACGCGCCGCTGGCAGTCAATTTGCCAGAGGGCACATACTCGCACAGTCTCTTCCTGCCGCACAAAATCCATCCCCGCACTATCCCATTTATTATCCCCAGTGAGGGGGTATGGGGGCTTTGCCCCCATGATTACCCCTTACCCTTGAATTTGACCCTTACCCTTCGCCCTTGGCTTTTCCTTTCCTACTTCCGCGCAGGCGGAGCCCAGCTCTCCAGCTTTTCGGCCACATCCTTCAAATAATCCACGATGGGCAAATGCTGGGGGCAGGCGCGCTCGCACTGCTTGCAGCCAATGCAGTCGCTGGCCTTGCCGTGGGTCTGGGCAAGGTTGTTGTAGTAAACACCCTGGCTGGAAAAACCGCCGGTGTTGCGCGCAGCGCTGTTGTAAACCGCGAAATACTGCGGAATGGCGATGTTTTTCGGGCAGCCGTGTGTGCAGTATTCGCAGCCCGTGCAGGGGACTAGCGTGTTTGCGTTGATAATCTCGGTGGCCTTGTCGATAACGGCGCGCTCCTCCTGGCTCAGAGGAACAAAGGGCAAGAAGGTTGCCGTGTTGTCCTCCAGCTGCTCCATGGCGTTCATGCCCGTCAGCACACAGAAGACGCCTTCCTGGCTGGCGGCAAAGCGCAGCGCCCAACTGGCAGCAGAAGCCGCGGGGTTATGCTCCTTCAGGCAGGCCAGCGCCGCCTCGGGCAGGTTGACGAGCGTGCCTCCCTTGCAGGGCTCCATCACGCTCACCGGCTTGCCATAACGGTTTGCAATTTCCAGGCAGCGGCGGGATTGCACATTGGGCTGCTCCCAATCCACATAGTTGATTTGCAGCTGAATGAAATCCAGCCCATCGCCGTGCTTTTCCAAAATCTCTTCCAGCAGCTCGGGCGTATCGTGGAACGACATGCCCACATGGCGGATTTTGCCCTCGGCCTTTTTGCGCTGCACAAAGCCAAACGCATCGTATTTGCAGCATTTGGAATACACATTGGTGCCCATATTATGCAGCAGATAGAAATCGAAATAATCGACGCCGCAATGCTCCAGCTGCTCTGCAAAAATCTTCTCCATATCCGCCGCATCCCTAAAATCCCGCAGCGGCAGCTTGGTCGCCAGCTGGAAGCTATCCCGCGGATGCCGCCGCACCAGCGCCTCGCGCACGGCCTCCTCGCCGTGATAGCCGTGGTAGGTGTAGGCAGTATCGAAATAGGTGAACCCCTTTTGCAGGAAAGTATCGAAAAGCCGCTCAATCAGCGGGTAGTTAAAAGAGGTTGCATCCTCCGCATTGTTAAGCGGCAAGCGCATGCACCCAAATCCCATGATTTTTTCTTCAAATACGCTCATTTTCTTCCTCCCAAAATCTTTGATGCATACAGCATAATATATGGAGCTGACTCCAAGTCAAGAAGTTTTTTGGAAAAAGTAAAAAATTTTTTATGCTCTGCCAAATCTGCAAAAAGAGCTTGACCTAGAGCCGGCTCTAAGTGATAATTTAGAGGTAGAAGCAAGCGAAAGGAGTGCAAAGATGACGATTGCGCAGGTGAGCAAACAATACGGCGTATCCGCGGATACGCTGCGCTATTATGAGAGAATCGGGCTGCTGCCCAATGTCGGGCGCACGGCAGGCGGCATCCGGGATTATTCGGAGCAGGACTGCAAGTGGGTTTCCTATATCAAATGTATGCGGGATGCGGGCATTTCTATCGAGACGCTGGGGGAATATATCCGGCTGTTTCACATGGGCCCGGCCACGATTCAGGCCCGCAAGGAGCTGCTTTTAAAGCAACGGGAGCAGATTGTCGCCCGCATTGAGGAGCTGAACAACACGCTGGAGCGCCTGGACTGGAAGCTGGATGGCTACGAGGAGCGCATGCTCAAGCACGAGGAGGATTTGCTCGGCTGACGGCCAGGGAAAAGGGAAAGGGCGAAGGTCAAGGGCCATTCTTAATCATGGGGGCAGGCCCCCATACCCCCTTACTGGGGATGATAAATGGGATAGTGCGGGAATGGATTTTGTGCGGCGGGCAGAGAATGGGGGAGCATGCGCTTTCTGACAAACTGGCTAGCAACGACGTGTGCAGAACTGCCAGATTTTTCCACTCTATCATTCGGATGCAGCACCGCGTGCAGAACTGGCAGGTTCCACATTCCTTCCATTCGGGTGCGCCCTCCGCAGGAGTGTGCGAGCATGCGCTAACTGACAAAATGATTGGCAGCGGCGCGTGCGGAAATAGCAAGTTTTCACTGCCCTATCATTCGGGTATAAAAAACAGCACAGAGGAGTCTGTGCTGTTCTTTTTCCTATCCTTCTTGCCGCTGTTTTTCCATACTGCATAATGCGTAGTTGCAGCATTGCAGAATCAAAGCGTTCATAGAAATGCCGTTCTCCCGGGCAAGCTCGTCAAGATGCCGAAAAAGCTCATCTGGAAGGCGAATTGTTTTAACGCGGATTGCTCCTGCCCCTTTTTGAATTTCAAACATGGTTTTCCTCCTTTTTATACAGCTTTTTTCATAAAAGAATATAAGATTATTATATTATGCCGTCATTATGCCGTCAATATATTTTTTAACGGCATAATGACGGCATAATAGGATATAAGGAGGGTACTATGACAACGAATACGGCCAAATTCACATTAAGAGTAAATGAAGAGTTATTAAAGAAATTTCGCTTTGTTGCAGATTATAACGCACGCTCGGCCAACCGGGAGTTGGAAATTCTTATGAAAAAACATGTTGCGGAGTTTGAGAAAGCAAACGGCACGATAAAAATGGATGAAATTTAGTTTATTTTTTATAATGAAGATAAAACAATAGAAAGAAAAAAGCTGATGCAATCTTTTTATGATGCATCAGCTTTTTTATACCCGATTGGCGGGAATGTGTAACCTGTCGGTTCTGCACACGACGTTGACAGTCAGTTTGCCAGGAATTACATGCTCGCACATACTCTGCCCGCCGCACAAAATCCATCCCCGCACTATCCCATTATGATAAGTAAGGGGGTATGGGGGCTTGCCCCCATGATTACCCTTCGCCCTTGACCTTACCCCTCCTGCGCGGCGTGCTTCTTGGTGTAAATCAGCCACCTAGTAAAACCGTAGCAGGTGTTGACGAGCATGGCGGCAACGGTGATGAGCATGATATACGTCCCGGAAGAGATGTATAAAACCGCGTAGAGCACCAGCGTGATAAGCCAAGCGTACCACTGCTCGCTGTAGCGCAGCAGCAGCAAAATGCCGTTGGCCATGCCGAATGCCGCGGAAAGCGCATCCAGATACGAATCTGCCGCGCCGGGCAGCATGGAAATCAGATAGCCCACGCCAAAACCGAATGCCAGAATCGCCAGAACCGCCAGCGCGCCCTGCTTCCAGGAAAGCCGCTTGACGACGGTCAGCTCCTCCTCTTGGCTGTCGGGATGGCGCGTCCACTGCCGGAAGCTGAAAATATCGATGGGAATCCAGAAAAACATGGTTACGATGGCGATGGTATACCAGCCCATGGCCAGGCAAATGACCAGCTCGGGGAGCTCGATGAAGAAGATATCCACCATGAAGTTCCACTTGCTCTGCTTGGAGATGAGCAGCTCGCAGAGCGGGTTGGCCAGCGTCGCGACCACCGAGCAGACGACTACCAGCGTGTTGCTCATGTCGTCCAGCATGAGGTCGGGCAGGAAGAGGATGAACAGCGCCGTCAGCAAAAACACGACGAGCAGATAGCCGATTTGGTAGGGCGTAAAAGATTTTAGAAACTTCTTCATAGCAAATCACTTTCCTTGAGGTATTTTTTGAGCCGCGGGAAGGCCCGCAAGCAGTTCTCGTAATAAATGGAAGGAAAATCCTTTTCTGGGAAAATCTCTTCGATGCTCTGGTCGTATTCGGCCAGCCGGCCCAGGTTGATAGGCGGGCAAAAATCCGTCCCGTAGAGAATCTTGCGCGCCATGCCCGGCTGGGAATGGATGGCCGCGGCAAACGTCGCAATCGCCCCGGCGACGTCTCCGCCCTCTTTGGTGCCCGTCTCGTAGGCGCCGGAGAAATCCGTAAACAGGTTTTCATGCTGGGAGACGATGCGGATGCAGTCGGTAAAGCGGGGGTCGTCCATATGCGCGATGACAAAGTTGACTTCCGGGAACTTCTGGGCAACTTTTCCGATATAGCGCGCATCCGAGCCCTCCATATCGCCGTCCGAGGGCAGCACCAGCGAGCAAAGGCCGGTATGGAAAGTAACCGAGAGGCCGTGCTTTTTGGCAAACTCGTAGGCCGGCAGGAGGGCTTCGTCGCTGGCCCGGCCCTGCTGATACGTCAGGTAAATCTTCAGGCCCACCACCTTGTGCTTTTCCAGATTCGGCTCTATTGCGGCCAGCTGGGGCGGGATGGGCTGCTTCAAATCGATGCAGGGGCAGAGGAACAGCCGGGGGTCGCTCATGACGGTTTTGGCGCAGTCTGGGTTGGGCAGGATGCGCTCCGGAAGCTGCATGACGATGGCATAGCCGCTCGTCCGCGAGAAATACTCGGCGCGGATTTGCTCGTTATAAATATGCGTATGGCAGTCTATTTTTTTGCCGCTCTGATATGCGTTCATTCTATCTCCTTCTATAGGGAAAAGGTCAAGTTCAAGGGCTGTTGGTTAACATGGGGCAAAAGGTCAAGGACCATGGGTGAACATGGGGGCACGCCCCCATACCCCAGGTGAAAAATAAATGGGGGAGTATGCGCCAAATGGACAAGTAACTTTCAGCTTCGCGTGCAGGGCCGGCAAGTTTCACCGCCCCAGCATTCGGGTGTGGCAGGCCCCCATACCCCCCTTACTAGGGATAATAAATGGGATAGTGCGGGAATGGATTTTGTGCGGCGGGCAGAGCCCGTGCGAGCATTTGCTCTCTGGCAGACTGACCGACAGCGGCGCGGACAAACATAAAAGTTTCCTGTGTTCTGCCGTTCGGGTAGAGCGGCGCGTGCAAGACTGGCAGGTTCCGCATTCCCCTCAATCGGGTATCGCCCTCCGCAGGAGCGCCAAGAGATATTCTAATGAAAGAGGGAAGAGATGTCAAGCAAGAAAGAAAAACGCACATTCAGCAAAAAAGTCGGCAGACCAAGAGACTGAAAATGCACTTTTTTTGCAGAAAGGCCGGAATAAGGCGATAAAAAGATAGAATTTTGTGAAGACTGCGGATATTTTGCAATTAAAAAGAAGAATGGACAATTTTTCTTTAAAAATAAAAAATCGGAACGGGCATAACTCGTTCCGACGTGCCTAAGCCACATGAAAAAGATATTTTCGGCTTTTCGGAGGCGGGAGTCGAACTCTCGTAACTCGCAAAAAGTTGGCAGCGCCGCGAAGGCGTTGTGAGAGCGATTGCAGGCGAACAGCCGTAGCTGCGAAAGAGGAGGAGCAGCATAAGTACACTCCAATTTTTATAAAAAATCGGAGCAAGCTTTATATCGCTTGCTCCGACATGGCGGAGATGGAGAGATTTGAACTCTCGCGACGCTTCACGCATCCTACTCCCTTAGCAGGGGAGCCCCTTCGGCCAACTTGGGTACATCTCCGAATCAAAGACAATTTATTTTACTGCCGCGGCATCCTGCCTGCTCCGAAAAAATGGCGGAGAAGGTGGGATTCGAACCCACGGTACCTTTCGGTATCACTGGTTTTCAAGACCAGCTCCTTAAACCCCTCGGACACCTCTCCGCATCGGGGCAAAGAATAGGGCCGCGCCAGGCGCAACACCTATGGCAAACGCCGTGATGAGGTTATGATACCGCCTAAGCGCAAGCCAAAGGCTTGCTTCCTTATTTTCGCATTGCGGCGAAGTGGAGCAATGCGCGGTTCAATAGCCTCTCAGGCATCCGAAGCTCTGCCTCGGGTAATGCCGTGAGGTTATTATAGCAATATTTTTTTCAGATGTCAACGCCGCACTCTGCACTTTTTTGCACACATCGTGATTGCACCGAAGCAAAACTTCGAGTTTTTAGCCGTTTTTATAAAAAGTTATCCACATTCTATTTCCCCGGAAACGATGTTCGAATGACGGGATAGCGCAACCTGGAAGAAATACACGCGCCGCTGTACCCGATTGGTGGGACGGCGGAGCCTGCTATCGCCGCACACGGCGCTGGAAGCTGGCCTGGCAGAGGGCAAATGCTTTTCCATGCACTGTCCGCCGCACAAATTTTATTTTCACACTGCCCATTTCCTTAGTAAAGGGGTATGGGGCATTGTCCCCATGTTTACCCAAGGCCCTTGACCTTGCCCTTTTTCCCTCATCCCACCGGGGCAATCCGGTGTTCCTCGGCCTGGAAAAACTGCACCCCGGCGAACCCCTCCACGCCGGCGGCGTCTGTCGCCGTGATGAAAACCTGGTTCTCGCCGGTCAGCGAAAGCAACCGCTCCCGCCGCCCAATATCCAGCTCGGAAAAAACGTCGTCCAGCAGCAAAATCGGCGCCTCGCCCGTGGCCTCCTGAGCGATTTTCGCGCACCCCAGCTTGATGGCCAGCATGGCCGTGCGCTGCTGCCCCTGGGAAGCATAGAGCCGGGCGTCTCTGCCGTTGATTAAAATTTCCAAATCCTCCCGGTGCGGGCCGACCATGGCCGTATGCAGCTCCTTCTCCCGGCGCTCGGCCGATTGCAGCTTGAAAGCGATGCTGTCCGGCAGATGCCCCAGCCCGGCGCAGGCCCGGTAGCGGATGGCCAGCTCCTCGCCCCCCGCCAAAAACGAGAAAATCTCCCCGGCCGCCTGCTCCAGCTTGGCCACAAACACCTCCCGCTTTTTCATGATATACTCCGCGCTCTGGCAAAGCGCCTCGTTGTATACTAAAAGCAGGGCGTCGTCTATCTTCTGCGCCTTCAAAATCTTGTTTTTATTCTTTAAAATCGTGTAGTATTTTTGCAGTTCCAGGTAGTAGGCCGTGCGCATCTTGGAAATCTCGATATCCATCAGGCGCCGCCGCAGCTGGGGAGAGCCTTTGACCGTCTGCAAATCCTCGGGCGCGAACACGATGGAGTTGGCCACGCCCATCAACTCGGCCATGCGCCGGGCAGGCAGGCCGTTGACCTTGATGCTGCGCCTGCCGTCTTTTTGCAGAACCACTTCCACCTTCCCGTTGTGGCTTTTTTTGGAATACTCCGCCCGAATGCCGCAAATCTCGCAGCCTTCCCGCACCATCTGCGCACCAGAAGCGCCCCTGAAGGATTTCCCGCAGGAGAGATAATTGATGCTCTCGATGAAGTTGGTCTTGCCCTGGGCATTTTTCCCGATGAGCACATTGACTTTCTTTGAAAAGCCATCTAGCTCCAGCCGGGAAAACCCGCGAAAATCTTTCAGGGCGATTTTCCGTATTCTCATTTCTATACCCGACTCCTGCGGAGGGCACACCCGAATGATAGAACAGCAGAACCTGTCAGTTCCGCACACGCCGCTGGCAATCAGTTTGCCAAAAAGCAAATGCTCGCACAGGCGATGCGTCAAGGGCGATGGGTCATCATGGGGCAGCGCCCCATACCCCATTACTTGGCATGGGTATATGCTTTCCCATTTTCGTATCCCAGTCATGGGGGTATGGGGGCGTTGCCCCCATGGCTAAGAGAAGCCCTTGACCTTGGCCCCCATGTTTACCCATCGCCCTTGACCTTGCCCTTAACCCTTCCCCCTAGGAAGCCACGTTGACAGGCACCACGAGATAGAGGAACTTGTCGCCCTCGATGGGACGGATGACGCAGGGCTTGAGGCGGCTGTCGAACTCCATAAACACCTCTTTGTCCTCCACCACCCGGAAAACGTCCAGCAGGTACTTGGCGTTGAAGGCGATTTTGAGCACCTCGCCCTCCATGAAAATGGGCACTTCGTCCTGTGCCACGCCGTATTCAGATGCCGAACCCAGCCTCAGCGAGGAGTTGCCAATCTCCATGCGAATCAGGTTGCTGCCGTCCTCCTTGGCCAAAACCAGCACCAGCTCCAGGCTTCTGGCAATCATCTTGCCCTCGATGCGCACCCGGGTCTTATACTCCCGGGGGATGATGCTCTCGTAGTTCATGAACTCGCCGTCCAGCAGACGGGTATAGATGATGGTATCCTCACAGGTGATGAAGAACGCGCCCTGGGCAAAATACAGGCTGATGTCGCTGTCCTCGTCGCCAATGATGCGGGAAGCCTCTTTGAGCGTCTTGGCCGGGATGACCGCCCGCAGCTTCTCCTTGCACGAGATGGGCGCGGAGTTTTTGGCCAGACGGATGCCGTCGATGCCTACCACGTGAATCCTGCCGGCATCCGGGTCTGTCTCAAAAAGCAGGCCGGTGAAAATCGGCTTGTCCTCGCCGATATAGGCCGAGAAGGCAGTCTTGTCCACCATCTCCCGAAAAACCCGCCGGTTTATCGTGAGCTGCTCGCCCTCCAGCGCCGGGAACGAGGGGAACTGCTCGGCATCCATCTCCTGCAGGCTGGCCTTGCTGTTTTCCCCTTTGACAAGAATCGTCGAGCCTTCCCGCTCAAAGCAGATTTCCCCGGCCGGGAATTTGGAGACGATGTCGTAGAAAATCCGCGCAGGAATGGCCGTCTGCCCCGGCTCGCCCACTTCCGCATAAATCGCCGTTTTGATGGCCGTGGTCGTATCAAAAGCATCCAGCGTCAGCCGCCCGTCTCTGGCCACAATATGGATGCATTCCAGGATGGATTTCTGGTATTTGGCATACGCTGCCCGGATGACGATATTGATGCCTTTCACAAGTTCTTCTTTGTTGCAGGTAAACTTCATTTGTTCTCTCCTTTGTGATACCTATAAAATATAGAATATAGTAGTAGTAATAGTAGGGGCTGTTGATAGTGTCAGTTTCGCATTTTTTGGCTTACTGACGCGGTTTTTCGGCGCTCCGCATTGTGCAATTCCTGTCCAAATACTGTGGCTGAAACGTGGAAAACTGCCTGGTTTTGTGCATAACTCCTGCCCGCGGCCTGGTTTTGCACTGTCATTTTTGCCCCGCAGTTTTTGTTATCCACGCTCTGCGCACCGCTTATCCCAAAGTTATCATCAAGATATGGACAGGGGGAGGGGGAAGGGCAAGGTCAAGGGCAAAGGTCAAGGGCAAAGGTCAAGGGCAAAGGTCAAGGGCCATTGGTAAACATGGGGGCATGGCCCCCATACCCCCTTACTATATTATAATAATGGGGTAGTGTGGGAAGAGAGTGCGTACGGCGGGCGCATGATGGATAGAAAGCAGGTTTGGCAAGCACGAACTGTGCGAGCATTTGCTCTCTGGCGATCTGACTGTCAGCGCCGCGTATATTTTTCCAGATTGCACCGTTCCGTCATTCGGGTGTGCCCTCCGCAGGAGTCGGGTATATAATATAGTAGGAAATTTGAGCAGGGGCAGAAAAACTCTTCCATTTTATATAGCAAAGTATATCATAATTTGGGCTGGATTGCTAGAAAAAAGGAGATGAGAAGGAGAAAAGAGCAAGGGCTTTTTTGGCCATGGGGCAAAGCCCCATACCCCATAGGAAAAATAAAAAAAAGCTGACGCATGACTGCATCAGCCGATATATTTAAAAAAAGCTAGAGAGCATCTTTTTTTGAAAACCGGCAGATTTTTGCTGGTTTTCTTTTGTTCATTTTTTCATGCAGATAAAAAAGTTCAATGATAAAATGGGATATTTCATCTTTTTCATGAAGGCCGCATTGCCTAAAAAGTTCGAGCAGGCCGCCGCCTTCCTTTAAAAGAGAATTGCGGATATATGTTCCAAGCCCGAAATGATAGAGATATAGATTTTCAAACGCGCATGATAAAAATTCATCCATCGATTTTTCGCTGAAGAGGGCTTCTATCTCTGGAAAGTGCTGCTGAATGAGAGAAATGAGCAAGGCTTTTTCCTCCTTTTCTTCTATTTTACTATCGTTTGATAGTAAAAACAAGGGGAAATGGGCATGATAATTTAGCATATACATTGAGGTGGAAAAGCAATGCCGATGTATCTGTCTAGATTAAAAGATTTAAGAGAAGATGAAGATTTGACGCAAAAAGAGGTCGCCGCGATGCTCAAAATTGACCAGAGAGTTTACAGCAATTATGAGACTGGAAAGAGAGAACTTCCAATTTCTCATTTGATTGCCCTGGCAGATTTTTATCATACGAGCACAGACTATATTTTGGGCAGGACGAATAAAAAATAGCCTGACTGGGTGAAGCCCAAGGGCGATGGGTGAACATGGGGTTTCACCCCATACCTCAACACTTGGAATCAATGGGTTTGCAAGATGTGAATATTTCTATCATTAGAAAATGAAAAAGAGTTGATGCAGTTTCACTGTTGTGCACCAACTCTTTTTTATTATCCCCAGTAAAGGGGTATGGGGGCTTTGCCCCCATGTTTACCAATGGCCCTTGACCTTCGCCCTTTCCCTTAAAAATCCTTAATCTTCTGGGTGATGTCGCCGATGGTGCTGGCCAGCTCTGTGCTGGCGGCCATGGCCTCGGTGATTTTCTTGACGCCGTAAACCACGGTGGTGTGGTTGGTCACGCCCAAGAACTCGCCGATAGCCTGGAAAGTTAAATCCGTCATGTTCTTGAGCAGGTACATGGCAATCTGGCGCGGGAAAGCGATTTCCCGGCTCTTCTTCTTGCTCTTGATATCCTCCTCGGTGATGTCGTAATACTCGCAGACCTTGGAAATAATCTGCTTTGGCGTAACCACCCGGGTGCTGGGCCCGCCCGAGAAGAAGGTCTGAAGCGCCTTTTCCGCGATGGGCAGCGTGATGGAGGAAATGCCGTTTTCCAGCTGTGCGCTGGCGATGACTTTGGTCAGCGCGCCCTCCAGGTCTCGGATGTTGGTATCCTCCTTGGAGGCGATATAGCTGATGACGGCCTCGTCTATCTCCAGATTGCAGCGGATGATCTCCTTGATATGCGGCACTTTCTGCTTCAAAATCGCCACGCGCGTCTCGTAGTCCGGCAGGCCGATGTCTGTGAGAAGGCCCCATTGGAAGCGGGAGAGCAGGCGCTCTTCCAGCTTGGGAATTTCAGACGGCGGCTTGTCCGAGGAAAGCACAATCTGCTTATTGGCCTCGCGCAGGGTGTTGAAGGTGTGGAACAGCTCTTCCTGCGTCCCCTGGGCCTTGGAGATGAACTGGATATCGTCTATCATGAGCACGTCCACCTTGCGGAACTTGTTGCGGAACGCCTCGGTGGTGTGCTTCTGGATGGATTCGATGAACTCGTTGGTAAAGGCCTCGGTGGTGATATAGATGATTTTGGCCGTGGGGCTGTTTTCCAAAATGCGGTTGCCGATGGCGTGCATCAGGTGCGTTTTGCCCAGGCCGACGCCGCCGTAGATGAACAGCGGGTTATATGCCAGCCCCGGGGCATTGGCCACAGCCCGGCTGGCGGCGTGCGCCAGGTTGTTGGAGCTGCCCACGACGAAAGTCTCGAAGGTATAGTTGGGGTTTAGGACGATATCGCCCAGGTTGATTTTGGGCGCCTGCTTTTCCAGCAGCATGTTATCCAGCTCCTGGCCCGTCATGATGAGGATTTCCACAGCCCGCTCCTGGCCGTAGCTCTCGCGGTAGGCCTCTTTCATGGCATCCGAAATCTGCCGGATAAACCGGCCGGCCAGCTCCTGGTGGTGCACATTGGGCACCCGGAAGACATATCTGCCGTTCTCCTCAAACTGCGGGGAGAGCGTTTTGATATAGGTGTTGAAAGCGGTGCCGTTGTTGTTGAGATAAAAATACGTATCCAGTTTTTTGAGCGCCGCTTCCCAGAGCACAGTAAATGAATTCATAATTTTTCCTTTTTTACACCCGATTGATAGGGTGGTATAATCTGTCAGTTTTGCACGCGCCGCTGTCGGTCGGTCTGCCAGTTAGCGCATGCTCGCACAGTCTCTGCTCACCGCACACGCTGTCTCCGTATGCCGTGCGCAGCACCTCCTGCGTAGGGCACACCCGATTGGAGGGAATGCAGAAATTTCCAGTTCCGCGCGCGGGGTTATATTTGATTGATAAGACAGTATAATCTGTCAGTTTTGCACGCGCCGCTGCACCCGAATGATAGGAATGTGAGACGTTTTATCGCCGCACGCGCCGCTGTCGGTCAGCCTGTCAGTTAGCGCATGCTCGCACAGAATGTGCCCGCCGCAAAAAACTATTTTGGCACTGCCCCATTTTCTAGTAATGGGGTATGGGGCTTTGCCCCATGATTAAGGGCCGCCCTTGATCTTCGCCCTTTGCCTGTTTTCCGGCAGATGAGAATAGTATACCACAAAAAGAAACCGGAGTGTATTTATTTCCCGTTTCGGTGATAGTATAACATAATCTTGTGGTAGATGTCATGGAAATTGGCAGAAATTATTTTTATCAAAATGTGGATAATTTTTATAGTTATCCACACAAAAAACAAAGTTATCCACATTTTGTTGATGAAAGTTTGTGTAAAAACCACCCAAAACCATGCTTTTTTGAAAAGAATTCCACAAAATGCGTAAAAGTTATCAACAGTTGTGGATAACTCATGTTCATCGATTTACACCGTTTTTGTGGAATTTTGAAAAAACCATTCCAATACAACCTGTAGTTTTTTCTGAAATTTCGACACCCGTTTCGGCATAAAATAGTCTCCCAAAAAAATTATTTCCCGCAGGGGAGGGGCGGTAAGGTCAAGGGCCATGGGTAAACATGGGGGCAAGCCCCCATACCCCCTTACGGTTTTACTATAATGGGACAGCGCGAAAACAAAGTTTGTGCGGCGGGCGTATTATGAAAGAGCATGTACTGGCTGTTGGCAGTGTGGACGGGAACAGAAGATTACTGCATTTTGCCAATCGGATGCACAAAAGCGGCAAGCAGAAAATGAGAGAGCATTTGCCCTCTGATAAAATGATTGACAGCTTCGCGTGCAGAATTGACAGGTTCTGCTGTTCCATCATTCGGGTGCGCCCTCCGCAGGAGGTGCGGCGGGCAGAGACTGTGCGAGCATTAGCTTTCTGACAAATTGGCTTTCAGCATCGCGTGCAAATCTGGAAATTTTTGCGGGCCTATCAATCGAGTGCGGTTGACATTGGGGGGCGGCTTCTATATAATAATAGACGTATTTTTATCGGTTTTATCTGGACGGCTTTGAAATAGGGACGGGCCAGAGCCCATCCAAAAACGTAAAAAAGCAGCTTAGGCGCTTTCAGATAAACAAGGAAGTGAGGAGACAACATGAAAAGAACGTATCAGCCCAAAAAGCGGCAGAGAAGCAAAGTGCATGGCTTCCGCAAACGCATGGCAAGCAAGAACGGCAGAAATGTCCTAAAACGCCGCCGCGCTAAGGGGAGAAAAAAACTGACTGCTTAGTTTTAAGCCGGGCTGCAACGCTTTGTTACAGCCTTTTTTCTCATGGACGAAACTTCAAACCGGGCAGCTGCCCAGGCGGTTTGCCGCCTAATTCTGGCCTGGAGCGAGCCCTCGGGCCTTGTTTCTGTTAGAATTTTTGGTTTGCCGGGGCGCTGGAAGAGAGGCGGGTTATGCAGGCAAAAAAGACGAGCGGCCTGCTCGTTACCCTGAAAAAAAATAGAGAATACGGCTTTGTCTACCGCAGGGGCAAATCCTGCGGCGGGCACTATATGGTTTTGCTCTGCGTTTTTCGCAAATACGGCGGCCTGAAGGCCGGCTTCTCGGTTAGCAAAAAGGTGGGCAACGCGGTCGTGCGCAACAAGACCAGGCGCCGCTTAAAAGAGTGCCTGCGGCTGTATCTGCCCGAGATTTCCAAAAGCGCTCAGATTATCTTTATCGCCAGGGCGCCCATCGCCGCGGCCGAGTTTGCCGCCATCGCAAAGGAAATGGGCTACCTCCTGCGCAAGGCCGGCCTGCTGGAGGGCGGCAAAAAGCAGGGAGACTAGGGTGTTAAGGGCAAGGGTGAAGGCCAAGGGCGAAGGTCAAGGGCTTTGGGTAAACATGGGGCAGGGCCCCATACCCAGCAATGGGCAAGAGAATGGCGAAGTTCAAGGCCCTTGGGTGAACATGGGGCAAGGCCCCATACCCCATTACTATCTTATTTATATAATGGGATAGTGTGGGAAAAAGTTGTGCGGCAGGCAGAATATGAGAGGGCATGTGCCGTCTGACTGGCCGGCCGGCAATGGCGCGTGCCGAACTGACAGATTCTGCTGTCTCATCATTCGGGTGCGCCCTCCGCAGGAGTGTGCGAGCATGTGCTTTCTGACTGGCTGACTTTCAGCTTCGCGCGCGGCAATAGCAAGTTTAACTGCCCCATCAATCGGGTGCAGCGGTGAGGGCAAGCGCAACACGGGAGAGCATTTGCTCCCTGGCAAATTGACCGCCAGCATCGCGTACGGGGCTGACAAGTTCTGCCGTTCTGGCAATCGAGTATTGCCCTCCGCAGGAGGTGCTGCGCACGGCATACGGAGGCGGCACGAGTGGTAAGCACAAACTGTGCGAGCATGTGCTCTCGGACAAACAGACTTCCGGCTTCGCGTGCAAAACTGACAGATTGCACCATCCTATCATTCGGGTATAAGATTCCTCCTTAGCTCAGTTGGTAGAGCGTATGGCTGGTAACCGAACGCCGCGCAGGCGATGAAATGGGGGAGGAAGGGCCGATATTTGGGTAATCGGATAAAATGCCCCTATCATGGGGGTATGGGGGCTTGCCCCCATGTTTACCCAAAGCCCTTATCCTTTTGCGCCGTGATTGCCCCCATGATTAAGAGTGGCCCTTGACCTTTTGCGCCGCGCTTGCCCCCATGATTAAGAATGGCCCTTGACCTTTTGCTCCCGCGAGTCCCATGTTCATAATATGTGCGAGCATGTGATTCCTGGCGAACTGGCTGGCAATGAAGCAGACGTGCACAACACGGGAGAGCATTTGCTCCCTGACAAACCGACTATCAGCTTCGCGTGCGGGACTAGCAGGTTACGCATTCCTGTCAATCGGGTATAGAAGATGAAAAAAATATTGCTTGGGCTGATTCGCTTTTACCGCAGGCAAATCTCGCCCTTTCTTGGCAGCCACTGCCGGTTTTCGCCGACGTGCTCGCAGTATGGCCTGGAGGCTATCGGGAAATACGGCGCGCTTCGGGGCGGCTGGCTGACGCTCAAACGGATTATTCGGTGCAACCCGTTCTGCAAAGGCGGGTATGACCCTGTTCCATAATGGAGGAAACAATCTTTGAACTGGTTATACGACAATTTTATTTCGGATTTTCTGGTGATCGTCATCCAGTGGATCGTGCGCTTTATCGGGGAGTATTCCATCGCGATTATCCTCTCCATGCTGCTGGTGCGGTTCGTGCTGCTGCCGCTCGACCTTAAGAGCAAGCGCAGCATGAAGCAGATGGCGGCGCTGGGGCCGGAAGTGGAAAACCTCAAAAAGCGCTATGCCAACAACCCAGAACAGCTCAACCGCAAGGTGCAGGAGCTGTATAAAGAGCGCGGCGTCTCGACCATGGCCGGCTGCATCCCCATGCTCATCACGCTGCCGCTTTTAATGGCATTCTACGGCGCACTGCGCTCCATCGCGGCCGAGCAGACCATGGCGCTGGTTTTGCGGGCGGCGGAGAACGGCGCGGCAAACACCCAGCTGACCAGCTGGCTTTGGGTGCGCAACCTCTGGCAGCCGGACTCGGGCAGCGCGGGCATCATGCCGAGCGCGGCCGAGTTCCTCACCTTCCTCCAGCAGAATACCTCCAAAATCACGCCCCAGGCCATGGAGATTTTAAAGACCAAGGGGCTAATCAGCTATTCCTCGGGCATTCTGGCCGTCAACGAGCCCGCGTATACCGCGCTTTCAAAGGCGCTGGTCGCGGCAAACGGCGGCACGGGCTATGCCAACGGCTGGTTCATCCTGCCCGTGCTTTCGGGCGGCACGCAGTTCCTCTCCCAGTGGATCGCCCTGCGCAAGGGCCCCAAGGAGCAACAGCAGCAGGGCAAGATGATGCTGTATATGTTCCCGGTGCTCTCGGGCTGGATCTGCCTGACCAGCAACTCGATGTTTGCAATTTACTGGACCTTCTCCAATATCTACGCCATGCTGATGGACCTGATTTTCAACTTCTTCTATGAGAGAAAGCAAAAGCGCCTGGAGATTGCATCCCGCAAAGTTTCATAACCGGAAGAAAGGAGAGAAGACATGGCAAAGAGCATTGAAGTCAAAGCCAAAACCGTAGACGAGGCGATTCTAAACGGCCTTTCAGAGCTTGGGCTTGGGATAGACCAAGTGGACGTCGAGATTGTGCAGGAGGGCAAGGGCTTTTTGGGCCTGGGCCGCAGCGCGGTAATCCGGCTGACCGAGAAGCAGACTCTGGCGTCGGACGCCGAGCAGTTCTTAAATGAGCTGTTTGTGAAAATGGGCGTGCAGGCCACGGCCAGCGCCGCCGAAGAGGAAAAGAGCATCAAGGTCGACATCGCCGGGGATTCCACGGGCATTCTCATCGGCCGCCGCGGCGAGACGCTGGACAGCCTCCAGTATCTGACCAGCCTGGTCGTCAACAAGGGCACGCAGGATTACAAGCGCATCACGCTGGATACCGAGAACTACCGGGCCAAGCGCGAGGAGACGCTGGTCGCCCTGGCAAACCGCATCGCTTCCAAAGTCGCCCGGACGGGCAAGCGGGTGGTTTTAGAGCCCATGAACCCCTATGAGCGCCGGATTTTGCACGCGACCCTGCATAACCACGACAAAGTCGAGACGGTTTCCGAAGGCGAGGAGCCCTTCCGCCGGGTGGTCGTCCGCAGAAAGCGCGGGGCAGAGCCCGAGCGCAAGAAGCAGGGCAGCACGGGCGCGCTGGGCACGACGAGCATTCAGATGTAGGCACAGACAGGAAATAGCACCGCGCGCGCGGTGCTTTTCTATACCCGCTCCTGCGGAGGGCATACCCGAATGATGGTGCGGCGGAAGGTGCTGGCGCCGCACGCGGAGCTGGGGGTCAGTTTGGCAGATGGCACATGCTCGCTCATTGTGTGCTTACCCCGCACGCGGCGCTATACCCGAATGACGGGGCAGCGGAACTTGTCAATTCCGCACACGGCGCTGAAAGTCGGCCAGTCAGATGGCACATGCTGGCACGGTCTCTGCTTGCCGCACATACTGTCTCCGCATGTCGTGCGCGCAGCCAAGGTCAAGGGAAAAGGGCGTTCGTTTGATGCAAATTTCAAAGGCTGTGCAGAATCCGACCATCTGGCTATTCAAAAGGGATTTGCCTTGTTACTTTTGGCGCAAAAGTAACCAAAACGTGGGGGTGGGATGTGCGATAGAGGATGCAGGGAGCCGTCAAGCTCTGCCGCACAAGTCGTGTTGGAAAAATTTGTAAGCCAGTGTGGCCGTACACACACCCCCACACCCCCGAACGGTTCATTCCTAACATCGAGTTTGCTGATGGAAAGGGCGCTTATCGCGGCACCTGAATGATGGGAATGTGGAAGGTGCTAACGCCGCACGCGGCGCTGAAAGCCGGCCAGTCAAAGGGCGCATGCTCTCCCATTCTCTGCCCCCGCCCGTGCCTTCTTTTCGCGCCATCCCCTTATCATAATATAGTGAGGGGGTATGGGGGCTTGCCCCCATGATTATCAACCGCCCTTGACCTTAACTTCGTTGACCTTAACGCCCTCAAACCTTAACCAAAGGAGAAACCATGCGAGAAGATACCATCTGCGCGGTCGCCACGGCGGCAGGAAGCGCAGGCATTTCCATATTGCGGCTGAGCGGCAAGGATGCCCTGGCCGTTGCCCGGCGGGTGTTTTTTGCGGGAGCAAAGCTGCGTCCCCGGTATTTTGCCCTGGGCAAAGTCATGGACGGCGGAACGCTGATAGACCAGGCCCTGGGCGTCTACTTCGCGGCGCCGGCCTCGTATACCGGGGAGGACGTGTTTGAGATTCACTGCCACGGCGGGCAGGTCGCCACACAGCTCACCTTGGAACTGCTGCTCAAAAACGGCGCACGGCCGGCAGAACCCGGCGAGTTCACCAAGCGCGCCTTCCTGAACGGCAAGATAGACCTCTCGGAGGCCGAAGCCGTGGCCGACCACATCGGCTCGCTTTCGGAAGAGGGCGCAAAACGCGCCGCCCGGCAGATGAGCGGCGAGCTTTCGGAGAAAATCCGGGCCATGCAGGACGCCCTCTCGGATATCCTGGCCGAGATGGAGGCGGGCATCGAGTACCCCGAAGAGGATTTGGAGGACCAGATTGCCGGCGAGGCGCTGCCCCGTCTGCGGGCGCTCTGCGCTCAGGCCGAGGCGCTGGCCCAGAGTTTCCGGCAGGGGCGGGCCGTGCGGGAGGGCATCGAAGTCGCCCTGTGCGGCAAGCCCAACGTGGGCAAATCTTCCCTGCTCAACGCGGTTTTCGGCGAGGAGCGCGCCATTGTCAGCAATATCCCGGGCACGACCCGGGATATCGTCTCCGGGCACTATACGCACCGGGGCCTGGCGCTGCGCTTTCTGGATACGGCGGGCATCCGGCAGACGGACGACGCCGTCGAGCGCATGGGCGTGGAGCGTTCGCACGCGGCCATCGAGAACGCGGGCATTGCCGTGGTGCTCATGGATGGCTCTGTGCCGCTCTCGGAGGAGGATGAGCAGGCCGTCCGGCTGGCAAAAAACAGCCCTGCTGGCATGATTGCGGTTTTGAGCAAGAGCGATTTGCCCCAGGCCGCCGGGGTTTTCCAGCAGGCGCAGGAGCTGGCCGGCCAGGAGCCGCTCTGCATTTCCACAAAAACCGGGCAGGGCATCCCGGCGCTTTTGGACTGCATCTACCAGCAGGCAGTGGGCAGTGCGCGGCTTTCCGAGGGGCTTGTGATTACCAGTGCCCGCCACGCACACGCTCTGCGCATGGCGCAGGCCGCGCTTTTGGAGGCGATTTCCGGCATGGAGCGCGGCGAGGACCTGGACTGCATCACCATCGATTTGAACGAGGCCTGGATGCGCCTGGGCGAGATTACCGGCCAGACCGTCGGCGAGGAGATTATCGACCGCATTTTTAACAAGTTCTGCTTGGGGAAGTAAGGTCAAGGGCGTTAGGGTCAAGGTCAAGGGCTATTGGTTAACATGGGGGCAAGCCCCCATACCCCCATTTGTGGGAAAATAGAATGGGAGAGCATGTGCTGACTGGCAGACTGGCTGAAAACGGCGCGTTCAGAAGCGACAGTTCCCGCATTCTTATCATTCGGGTGTGGTAAGGCCCCATACCCCCTTACTGGGATATAAAAAGGGATAGTGCGGGGTGGAGAAAATTTATGAAGAACTGGAATAATCTTACAATTAAAAACCAGCGGTTTCCCCGCTGGTTTTATCGTTCTTTTCTTCCATATGATCCACAGCGTATTTACAGCATTGAACGACGAATCGGTTGAGTGAAATTTCATTCTCCTGCGCCAGCAGGCAGAGATGCTTAAGAAATGCATCCGGGAAGCGGATGGTCCGCGGGCTCTTTGGCCCATGTAATTCCTTGTCAATCTGAAACATGCGGCTCCTCCTTTTCTGATTTCCAATATTGGCAGGCCGTCTGGGCGGCCTCTCTTTTTTTGAGGCGCGGGCAGACGCAGTGCCCATAGCGAAGCGAAAAATATCTCCGCCCCCGGCGGATATAGTGCAGGCGGAAATGCGCACAGTTGCCGCAGGTTTGCTTGTTCATCTGGTTTTCTCCTTTCTGAAAACGATGGATAAGTTTTTATCATTGTAACATGCAAAATTTCTTTTCTATGCTCAATATATTGAGCATATTTGAAAAAATATGCGATTTAGAAAGAACAGAGCGTTATTTTATGATATAGTAAGGGGGATGGGGGCTTTGCCCCCATGTTTCCCATTGCCCTTGACCTTATGGCATAGCGAAATGTGCTTTGCTGATGATATAGAGAATGAGGATAATGATAAGAAAAAAATGAAGAGCATTTTGGCGGCACGCTTAAAGCAATGCAGAAAAGAGCGCGGCCTTTCGCAAATTAATGTCGCGGTTGCCTGCGGCATTTCCGAAAGAGCGTATCAAAATTATGAAATCCTGCGGCGAGAGCCCAAATTAGAGATTTTGGTCAGAATTGCCGATTATTTCGGCGTGTCATTGGATTATCTTGTGGGGCGGACGGATAAAAGAGATTTGAATCGATAGATTCGCTTTTTTATGATATAGTAGGGTAGTGAAATTTTATTGAGGGCAGAAAAAAGGGCAAGGGCTTCCAGTTTTTAACAAATTTTACAGATTGTGCAGAGTCCGACCATCTGTTTGTTCATAAAAACTTCTTTTTGTTACTTTTGGCGCAAAAGTAACCAAAACGTGGGGGTGGGACACACCTGCGAAAGAACGGAGACGGCCGAAAAGCTATCGCCCCCCAGAGGGCAGGAGTGCCTTGGAGGGCTATCTTCCGCGTGTGAAACACCCCCACACCCCTAATTCTGTTCATCCCTGGTCGGGGGTTGGCTGATGGGCGCTGGGGGCGAAAGATTTACCCGGCAAATGCTAGCCTATTTTTATATTATAGAGGGTATGGAGGCTTGCCGCACCCGAATGATGGGAATGTAAAGGCCATTATTTCTGCACGCGACGTTGGAAGCCGGCCAGTCAGAGGGCAAATGCTCGCCCAGGCTGTGCCGTCCGCACGAAATTTATTTTCGCAAAATCCCATTATGATAATAGTGTGGGGTATGGGGGCGTGCCCCCATGTTTACCAAAAGCCCCTACCTTAACAAACGGAGAAACAAATGAACTATTACGAAGGCGGAACATACGATATCATCGTGGTGGGCGCGGGGCACGCGGGCATCGAGGCGGCGCTGGCGGGCGCGCGCATGGGGATGCAGACGCTTCTGCTCACGCTCAACCTGGACAGCATCGGCCTGATGCCCTGCAACCCCTCCATCGGGGGCACGGCCAAGGGCCACCTGGTGCGGGAAGTGGACGCGCTGGGCGGGCAGATGGGCCTTGCCATCGACGAGACTTTCATCCAAATCAAAATGCTCAATACGGGCAAAGGCCCGGCGGTGCACTCCCTGCGGGCGCAGGCGGATAAAAAGGCCTACCAGGCCTATATGAAGCAGACGCTGGAGCATACGGACAACCTGGAAATCCGCCAGGGCGAGATTACGGCGCTGGATGTGCAGAACGGCCGCATCGCCGGGGTGTATACCGCGTGCGGCGCGCACCTGGCCTGCGGGGCAGTCGTGCTGGCGACGGGGGTATACCTCAAGAGCCGCATCATCATCGGCGAGTTTTCCCAGCAGAGCGGCCCATCCGGCTTCCAGGGGGCAAACGCCCTCTCGCCCATGCTGGCCGAGCTTGGTATGCGGCTGCTGCGCTTCAAGACGGGCACGCCCGCCCGGGTAGACGGCCGCAGCCTGGATTTTTCCAAGATGACGCCCCAGTACGGCGACGAGAAAATCGTCCCGTTCTCCTTTTTGAGCGGAAAGATTGAGCGGGAACAGGTGCCCTGCTATCTGGCGTATACCAACGAGAAAACCCACGAAATCATTCGGCAGAATATTCACCGAAGCCCGCTGTATTCCGGGCAGATTAAGGGGACGGGCCCTAGGTACTGCCCGTCCATCGAGGATAAGGTCGTCAAGTTCCCGCAAAAAGAGCAGCACCAGATGTTCCTCGAGCCGGAGGGGCTGGGGACGAATGAATACTATGTGCAGGGGATGTCCAGCAGCCTGCCGGAGGAGGTGCAAATTGCGCTTTACCGGACGGTTCCGGGCATGGAGCGCGTCCGCTTCACCCGCACGGCCTATGCCATCGAATACGACTGCATCGACCCATTGCAGTTAAAGCTAAACCTGGAATACAAGCAAATTGCCGGGCTGTTTCTGGCCGGGCAAATCAACGGCTCTTCGGGCTACGAGGAGGCGGCGGCCCAGGGCATTTTGGCGGGCATCAACGCGGTGCAGTTTCTGCGGCAAAAGGAGCCGCTCATTCTGGGCCGGGACGAGGCGTATGCCGGCGTGCTGGTGGACGACCTTGCCACCAAGGGCACCCGGGAGCCCTACCGCATGATGACCAGCCGGGCGGAATACCGCCTGCTTTTGCGGCAAGACAACGCGGATGCGCGGCTGGTGCAGAAGGGGAGGGAGGTCGGCCTGGTGAGCGACCAGCGCTATGACGCGTTTATGCGCAAGCAGGAGGCCATCGCCCGGTTTACGTCTAGGCTGGAGCAAACGTCGGCCACGCCGGCGCAGATTTTGCAGAAAACCGGTTTGCAGATGAACCGCACGATGAAGCTGGCAGAGCTCATGCGCCGGCCGGAGGCAGAGGCCGAGCAGGTGTTTGCGCTGCTGGGCGAGCGGCCCAGCGAGGATGTGGCCGAGTGCATTCGGATTGCGCTCAAATACGAGGGGTACATCGGCAAGCAGAGGGCGCAGGTGGAGCGGTTCCGCAATCTGGAAAACCGCAGGCTGCCCGCGGATTTCGATTACTCCGCCATTTCCGGCCTGCGCCTGGAGGCCCGGGCCAAGCTGGCAGAGGCGCGGCCGGAGAACCTCGGCCAGGCGGCCCGCATTTCCGGCGTTTCCCCGGCAGACATCACGGTTCTGCTCGTCGAGCTCAAGGCCCGGGGGATGTAGGGGAAAGGAGTTAAGGGAAAAGGTCAAGGGCGAAGGTCAAGGGCGGTGGGTAATCATGGGGGCAGCGCCCCCATACCCCCTCACTATTATCATAATGGGATTATGCGGAAAGAAAGCGCGTGCGGTGGGCAGAGAATGTGAGAGCATGTGCTGGCTGGCAAATTGACTTTTAGCTTCGCGTGCGGGGTTGGCAGGTTTTGCATTTCCGGCAATCGGGTGTGAAAATTTTCAAAAGGGGTTATTAGGGGCTTGCCCCTAATGTTTAAGATAAGCTCTTGCCCTGCACAGAATGGGAGAGCATGTGCTGGCTAGCAAATTGACTTTCAGCTTCGTGTGCAAAGCCGACAGTTTTTGCATTCCTATCATTCGGGTGAGGCGTTGCCCCCGTGTTCAAGAATAGAAATTGGGTATTGAGATGAAGTTACTAGAGGCGTTATTAGAGCTGCGCATCCCGCAGCAGCAGGCAGAAAAAATGGCGGCATACGGCGCGATGCTGGAAGAGGCGAACAAAAGCTTCAACCTGACGCGCATCACTTCGCCGGAGGACATGGCCGAAAAGCACTTTTACGATTCGCTGGCCCCGGTGCGGCTGGGGCTGGTGCAGGAGGGGCAACGCGTGCTGGATATTGGCACGGGCGCCGGGTTCCCGGGCGTGCCCCTGGCCATCGCGGGGCTTGGTATGACCATGCTGGATGCTTCGGAAAAGAAGATTGGGTTTGTGCGCGAGGGCTGTGCGGCGCTGGGCATTCCGGCGGATTGCATCTGGGGCAGGGCAGAGGAGCTGGCGGCGGGCGCAGGCCAGGGCGGGCCGATTGGGCTTCAGGATGCGGTGGTTGCCCGGGCTGTGGCGCGGCTGGCTGTACTGCTGGAGCTGGGCAGTGCGTTTGTCAAAAAAGGCGGGCTGTTTTTGGCCTACAAGGGCGAGGCGGCGCAGGAGGAGGCCGACGAGGCGCGCAATGCCGCGAAAGTGCTGGGGCTGCGCTTGCGGGAGATTCTGCCTGCCGGTCTGCCCGGCCGGGCGCACAGCCTGGTGGTTTACGAGAAAATTGCCGACACGCCAAAGGGCTATCCCAGAAAGTTTGCCAAAATCAAGGCGCGCCCGCTGTGAGGGTGAAGGGCGAAGGTCAAGGGCGAAGGTCAAGGGAGTAAGGTCAAGGGCGAAGGTCAAGGGAGTAAGGTCAAGGGCGAAGGTCAAGGGAGTAAGGTCAAGGGCTTTGGTTGACATGGGGGCACCGCCCCCATACCCCCTCACTGGGAAGAATAAAATGGGAGAGCATGTGCTTTCTGGCAAAATGATTGGCAGCGGCGCGTGCAGAGCCGGCAGATTCCACAATCCCATCATTCGGGTATGGAAAAGCGGCGCGTGCGGAAGCGGCAGTTCTCGCATTCTTATGATTCGGGTGCGGCACCGCCCCCATACCTCTTTACAATCTTATTATCATAGGATAGCGCGCAAATAAAGCGCGTGCAGTGGGCACGTCATGAGAGAGCATGTGCTCTCTGACAAAATGACTGCCAGCTTCGTGTGCAAAACTGGCAGATTTCACATTCCTATCAAGCGGGTATGAATGTTTATCAGTTGCTCTGGCCTGTGCGAGTATTTGCTTTCTGACAAACTGATTTTCAGCGGCGTGTGCGATTCCGGCAGATTCTGCAATCCCATCAATCGGGTATAAAAAAGGAGGCTTTCGCCTCCTTTTTGTTTCACGTGAAACATCACTGCTATTTTGCGATTTTGACGACCACCTGGATAAAATCGCCCTGGTCTTCAAAGTGAAAATCCGTATTTACCCCCATGGCCGCAATTTTATCTGCGCACTTGCGCAGGGTGTTGACGTAAATCTTGTAGTTACAGCGCATCCGAATGAGGTTGTTTTCCTTCTCCTCGCCGTAGAGATGCAGCAGCTCCTTTTCCACCAGCTCTTCCGTCGCCTTGACGGACAGCCCGCGCTCGCAGACGTGTTCCAGCAGGCGCAGCTGCGCCTCCTCGTTGTGCAGGCGCAAAAGCGCCCGGGCGTGGCGCTCGGTCAGCCCGCCGGCGATGATTTTTTCCTTTACCGGCCGGGGCAGCTTTAAAATGCGCAGTTTGTTGGCCACGGTAGACTGGTTCTTGGCCAGCCGCGTTGCCAGCTCTTCCTGGGTGAAGCCGTGCTCCCGGATGAGGCTCTGGTAGCCCTCGGCTTCCTCGAAGAAATGCAGGTTTTCCCGCTGCAAATTCTCTATCATGGCGATCATGGCGATGTCGCGGTCGTAGGCGCTGTCTAGAATAATCGCTTTAATTTCCGTCAGCCCGGCCAGCTTGCAGGCACGCAGGCGGCGCTCCCCGGCGATGAGCTCATAGCCGCCTTCGCCCGCCCGGCGCACATTGATGGGCTGAAGCAGCCCGATTTGACGGATGGAATCCGCCAAATCCGCGATGGCTTCGTCGGAAAAGTATTTGCGGGGCTGGTATGGGTTGGGCCGGATGGAAAAAATGGGAATCAGTTCAAGGGTAGGTTTCCGCGTGATGCGCACGGGCTCCTGGCGCGCTAATCGAATCATAAAAATCTCCTCCTATGCGGTATAGAGGAGATTTCTGCAAAATATTCCGCTTTCCTGCCCCCTCGACAAAAGCAGTTCCTCTTCGCGTTTTTTCGCTCCTGCGGAGGGCGCACCCGAATGATAAGGCGGTGGAAGGTGCTAGCGCTGCACGCGAAGCTGGAAGTCAGTTTGCCAGCCAGCGCATGCTCGCACAGTCTCTGTTTGCCGCACGGACCATCTCCGTATGCCGTGCGCAGCACCTCCTGCGGAGGGCATACCCGAATGATAGGGCGGTGGAAGGTGCTATCGCCGCACGCGGAGCTGAAGGCCGGCCAGTCAGGGAGCAAATGCGCTCCCGTGCCGTGCGGGAAGGGCAAGGGCGGTGGTAAACATGGGGCTCCCGCCCCATACTCCTTTTTATACTCGGTTTCCAGGATTGCGGAAATTGTGATTGCCGCACGCGAAGCCAAAAATCATTTTGCCAGATGGCATATGCCCTTATATTCTGCCGCGCACACTTTTTCCGCGCTATTCCCTTATCATAATATAGTGAGGGGGTATGGGGGCTGTGCCCCCATGATTACCCGTTTCCCTTGACCTTTTGCCCCATGCCCTTGCCCTCCGAATGTTTCACGTGAAACACTGGGGGAAAAAGAGATTGAAAAGCGGGGCAGATGCTGGTATCATAAATCTATTGGAGGTAAGAGCGTTGGCGAGAAGTATTGTAGTTGCGAATCAGAAAGGCGGCGTGGGCAAGACGACCACAGCCGTCAATTTAAGCGCCTGCCTGGCAGAGCTGGGCCAGCGGACGCTGCTCGTCGATAGCGACCCTCAGGGCAACGCCACCAGCGGGCTGGGCGTGGATAAGCGGGAAGTGGAGCGCTCGATTTACGACGTCATGATCAACGGCGTTCCGGCGCGGCAGGCCGTGCGGCAGACGGGCATCGAGAACCTGGCGCTGCTGCCCAGCAATATCGATTTGGCGGGCGCGGAAATCGAGATGGTTTCCATGATGAGCCGGGAGACCATTCTGGCCCGGGCGCTGGCCGAATTAAAAGAGGATTACGACTTTATCATCATCGATGCGCCGCCTTCTCTGGGGCTGCTGACGCTCAATGCCTTTGCCGCGGCGGGGCAGGTGCTCATCCCGATTCAGTGCGAGTTTTACGCGCTGGAAGGGCTTTCCCAGCTGATGAACACGATTAAGCTGGTGAAAAAGCACATCAACCGGAGCCTGGAAGTGGAGGGCGTGGTGCTGACCATGTTCGATTCGCGCACCAACCTGTCCATGCAGGTGGTGGATGAAGTCAAGCGGTTTTTCGCGGGCAAGGTGCACGGGGCGATCATCCCGCGCAACGTCCGCCTGGGTGAGGCGCCCAGCCACGGGCTGCCCATCACCAAATACGATGCGAAGTGCGTCGGCTCGGAGGCGTATATCGCCCTGGCCGAGGAAATTCTGGGATGCGGGGAGGAAGAGTAGATGAGCAGTAAGAAAGGCCTGGGCAAAGGGCTTGGAGCGCTGATGGGCGGCATGGAACTGAGCGAAGAGCAGCCGCAGGGCGGCATTTTGGAGATTGCAGTCAACCTCATCGACCCTTGCAAGACGCAGCCGCGCCAGCAGTTCGATGAAGAAAAGTTGGAGGAATTGGCGGCCTCTGTGCGCCGGCACGGCATCTTGCAGCCGCTGATTTTGAAGGCCAAGGGCGGCCGGTATACCATCATCGCCGGAGAGCGGCGCTACAGGGCGGCCAGAAAAGCCGGGCTGAAGAGCATCCCGGCGGTGCTCAAGGACGCGGATGAGAAGGAAGTGCTCCAGCTTTCCATCATCGAAAACATCCAGCGGGAGGATCTCAATCCCATCGAGGAGGCCGAGGCCATCGCCCGGCTGATGGAGCAATACAGCCTGAACCAGGAGCAGGTTGCGGCCATGCTGGGGCGCAGCCGCTCTGCCGTGGCCAACACCCTGCGGCTGATGGGGCTGACGCCTGCCGTGCGCGGGCAGGTTTTGCAGGGCGCGCTGACCGGCGGCCATGCCCGGGCGCTTTTGCCCCTGGGGCCGCGGATGGATGAAGCGGCTGAGATTGTCGTAAAAGAGGGGCTCTCTGTGCGGCAGACCGAGGCGCTGGCTGCGCGCATCCAGCAGGAGCAGCCGGAAAAGCCCAAAGCGGCCCGGCGCAAGAGCACCGAGTGGAAGGCCGCGGAAAAGGAGCTGGGCGAGCTCTACGAGACCAAGGTGTTTCTTTCGGGCACGGATGAGCGGGGCAAGATTACCCTGGAATACTACTCGAAGGAACAGCTCTACGCGCTCTACGATTTTTTGCGGCGGAAGTAGGGGAAGAAGGGAAAGGTCAAGGGCGATTCTTAAACATGGGGGCACGGCCCCCATACCCCCATTACTATATATAATAATGAGGTAGTGCGGAAAGAAAATATGTGTGGCGGGCAAAGACTGTGCGAGCATGTGTTTTTCGGAAAACTGGCTTCTGACAGCGCTTTCAATGATAAAAGAGGCAGTACTGGGCGGCTCTATATCCTCCAGTACGGCCTTTTTTCATTTTATGGCATAGGGCTCAGCCGCACCCGAATGATAAGACAGTAGAATCTGTCAGCTCTGCACGCGAAGCCGCAAACCAGCCATTCAGAGGGCACATGCTCGCACAAGCTGTGCCTATCGCACGAAATCTATCCCCGCACTGCCCCATTTATCATCCCAAGTAGGGGTATGGGGGCGTGTCCCCATGTTAGCCAATCGCCCTTTGCCCTTCCCGCCCGGCACGGAAGAGCATTTGCCTGCTGACTGCCAAGCTGTGCGAGCATGCGCTGGCTGGCAAATTGACTCTCAGCACCGTGTGCAGAAACGACAAATTGCACATTCCCAGCAATCGGGTATAGAAGCTTGACTTAAAGCCTGCTCTAGGGGTTATCATAGAGCTATCTTGCAAAAAGGAGAGGGAAAAATGCAGTATTGCAGTCTTGGGAACAGCGATTTGAAGGTTTCGCGCATCTGCATGGGGTGCATGGGCTTTGGGGATGCGCAAAACGGCCAGCATACCTGGACGATAGACGAGGCGCACTCCCGGGAAATCATCCGCCGGGGGCTGGAGCTTGGGGTCAACTTTTTCGATACGGCCATCGCCTACCAGAGCGGCACCAGCGAGCAGTATCTGGGCCGGGCGCTGAGGGACTTCGCGCGGCGGGAGGATGTGGTCGTGGCGACCAAGTTCCTGCCCAGAACGCCGGAGGAAATCGCCCAGGGCGTCTCCGGGGCAGAGCATATTCAGCGGATGCTGGATAAGAGCCTGGAAAACCTGGGGATGGAGTATGTGGACCTATATATCTACCACATGTGGGACTATCAGACCCCGCTGTACGACATTATGGAGGGGCTGAACCGAGTGGTGCGGCAGGGCAAGGCGCGCTATATCGGCATTTCCAACTGCTTTGCCTTCCAGCTTGCCCAGGCAAACGCGCTGGCCGAGCGGGAGGGGTTTGCCGGGTTTGTCTCGGTTCAGGGTCACTATAACCTGATTTTCCGGGAAGAGGAGCGGGAGATGGCAAAGCTCTGCACCCAGGAAAACATCGCCATGACGCCTTACAGCGCGCTGGCCGGCGGGCGGCTGGCCAAGCGGCCGGGAGAGAGCTCCAAACGGCTTTTGGAGGATAGCTATGCCCGGCTCAAATACGCCGCCGCGGCCGGGCAGGATGCTGCCATCATCGCCCGGGTGGCCGAATTGGCCGAGCGCCGGGGCGTCTCCATGACGGAAATCGCGCTGGCATGGCTGCTCACCAAGGTTACAGCGCCGGTAGTCGGGGCGACCAAGCTTTCGCACATCGAGGGCGCGGCCAGGGCGGTGGATTTGGCGCTCTTGGAGGATGAGCTGCGCTACCTGGAGGAGCTCTATCAGCCGCACAGGCTGGTGGGCGTCATGGCGCAGAACACGGTTCAGGACGCGGGCAAGCGCCATGTTTGGTCTACGGGCAGCCAGAGGATTTAGGGGCAAGGTCAAGGGCGGCGGGTAATCATGGGGCAAAAGGTCAAGGTCAAGGGCCATTCTTAAACATGGGGGCACGGCCCCCATACCCCTTTACTGGGGAAAGGGATAGTGCGGGAAGAAAGCGCGTGCGGCTGGCAGGGAATGGGAGAGCATATGCCTCCTGATAAACTGGCTGACAATATCGTGTGCAGAGCTGACAGGCTCCACCGCCCTATCACTCGGGCACTATCCCTCCCATATAATAAAAAAGGCGATGCAGGAGGATATAAAAATCCACCCTGCACCGCCTTTTATGATTGGAAGCATTGCCAGAAAGCATATGCTTTCTCCTGCGGAGGGCGCACCCGATTGATGGGGATGTAGAATCTGTCGGCGGCGCACGCGCCGCTGTACCCGAATGATAGGACAGTAGAATCTGTCAGCTCTGCACGCGAAGCCGCAAACCAGCCATTCAGAGGGCGCATGCTCGCTCATACTCTGCCTGCCGTACGGAATCTATCCTCGCACTGCCCCATTTATCATCCCAAGTAGGGGGGTATGGGGGCGTGCCCCCATGTTTACCCAGCGCCCTTGACCTTGAACTTGACCTTTTACCCCCTCCTAAATCTCCAGCCGCAAACCGTCGTAAGCGATGGAGTAGCCCTGGGGCTGGGCCCAGGCCGAGAGCGCCGCGTGGGAAGGGTTGCCCTCGTGCGAAAGGTGCGTCGCCAGCACAGCGCCGCCCTCGGCCAGCAGACGATGCGCGCGCAAAAGCCGCGCTACCTCCGCCACCTGATTGGCGTTCATATGCCCCTGGCCAGGCGTATCCGGGCCGTAGGTGTGGTCTAGAACCGCGCAGGAGAGCGGGTGTCCCCAGCTGCGCAGTGCGGCCCAGATGGCGGCATCAAAAAAGAGCGAATCCGTCCCGTAGAGCAGTGCGGCCTTGCCATCCCAGACGGCATAGAGCAGAGAGCCGCCGGCAGGATCGTGCGCCGAGGGCAGCGGCAGAATGTGATAATGCCCCAGCCGAAGCTCTTTGCCCGGCTCTGCGGCGTGAAAATGCAGGCGCAGGCGCGCTTGCCAGCCCTCATCCAGGAGCGAGGCGCCGGCTTCCTCCCGGCCCAGGGCGGCAGAGAGCGCCAGCGCGGCAGGCCGGGAAGCGCAGAGCGTCAGCGGCGCGATCTCGTCATCCGCTGTGGCGTATTCGGCCAGGCGCGTAACCAGATGCCCGGCATCGAAGTGATCCGAGTGGGCGTGGGTCTGAAGCAGATAGCGGACGCGGGAGAGGTCTTCCCCCAGGCGCAGGGCGCTGGCCGGGGCATCCGGCCCGAGATCCAGCAGCAAATCCTGGTTGATGAGCAGGCTGGAGCGTGCCCGGCAGTCCCTGCCGCCCGCCTCTCTTGCGGCTGTGCAGGCGGCGCACCGGCAAAAGGGCAGGGGGCAGGCTGTGGCCGCGGCAGTTCCGAGAAATGTTAGGCGCATAAGCTCTCCTTTCCGGCAAATCGATTTACCTTATTCTATGCGGAAAGGCCGCCTTGTGTCAACCGAGATGGGGGAGGGCAAGGGCTATGGGTAAACATGGGGGCACGCCCCCATACCCCCTTACTGGGAAAACGCGAGAAGAAAGAGCGGTTTGCTTACTACGCGCAAGCAATACCTCGCTTATTTTCTGATAACATAGAGAAAACCACCCAGATGTGGGAGGGCAAACGAGGGAGAAAATCATGTTTCAGATTGAAAAAAGGACGCATAGCCTGAGCTGTCCCTGCACCGTCCGCTTCCCGGAAGCGCTTTTTGAATAGCTCAGCCAGCTTGCACAAAACAGCGGCGTTTCGTTCAATTTTCTGGTGCTGCAATGCTGCAAATATGCGCTGGAACATTTGGAGGAGAAGGAACAATGAAAACGCCGGCGATTGCTTCGCCGGCGTCCTTTTTGATTTCTATTTTATCGTAATGGGGTATGGGGCCCAGCCCCATGGCTAAGAATAGCCCTTGCCCTTTTCCCTGCGTCATATCCTGCCCATGAGGAAGGGGAGGATGACGCTGTGCGAGTAGAAGAGCGAGGTGGTAAAGGAAGAGTTGAGCAAATCCGTCAGCTGGGTTACGGGCATGAGGATGAGCAGCATGGGAATCACCATGAAGACCACATGCATGGAGAAGAACCCGCGCAGCAGAGCGATGCTGCCGCCCGAAAGCGCGTCGAACCGGGAGAGCTGAGGGAGCTCGCGGCTGTAGCTGTAGGCGTTGGTCAGCAGGGTAAAGAGCACGCGCAGCAGCAGGAAAATCAGCAGGAAAGCCAAAATATTGAGTATCACGCAGTAGATGGTCATGTCGAAATACTCGCCCACGGTGGTCAGCCCGTCTTTGGCGAAGGCCTGGGTCTCCAGGTTGTGCATAATCGTCCGGTAATAGGGCGAGGAGAGCTTGGCGTTATCCATGATGGAAGTGATATCCGCGCTGGAAAGGCTGCTGACGGGCAGGTTGACCATCTCGTAGTTATTCACCTTTTCCGCGCCCTCGATATAGAAGCGGAAGGAAGAGAAGAAATCCGACTTGACGAACGCCCGGGAGAGCAGGGGATAGCACAAAAACGCGCCCAGCCAGGAGAAAAACAGGCCGCCCAGGTTGAGCAGAGAGGCCAGAAAGCCTTTGTGCAGGCCGTTTAACACATAGAGCAGCAGGATAAAGAGAACCGCGAAATCGATGATATTCATGGCAAACCTCCGTAGAATTAGGAAAGCGGCATGGTATAGAGCCCTTCCGGGCTGCCCAGCAGAACCGCGCCCGGGCAGAGCTTGCGGAAGGAAGTCAGCTCAAATTCGATGGGAATGGATTTGACAAACTCGCCGGTATGCGCATAAAGATAGATGGTATCTTTGGAGAAGCAGTAGATATATTTGCCGGATAACGCGAAATTCGAGATGCCCGAGGGCAGCTGGATGAGCGTATCCAGCCCTTTGCGGGAGAGCAGGCGCACGGTATAGGTGCTGCCGTCCACGCTGGACGTGGGCACATATGCCAAAATCAGGTCGTCTTTTGCGGCAAAGGTGTCGGCCAGCTTGGTGCCGTAGATGAAGGTCTCGCTCTGTTTGGCCTGGTCGAACGTGTTGTAGACCGAGAGCGAAGTGGTATCCGAAAGATATAAGTCCGAGCCGAAGAAGGTAACGTCGCTGATGAGCTGGCCGTAGATATTGTAAATGCCAATCAGCTTCTGCTGGGAGGGCACCGTGATGGTTACCGTCGAGACCACTTCCACGCCCGAGCTGTCCAGCGTCAGGTACCAGAAGTTGTCGCTCTCGCCGTAAAAGCCCATTTTGAGCACGGGCGAGCCGGGCAGCTCGATGCGGTCTAGCTCCTTGCCGCTGGTATCGAAGATGCGCAGATACTGCGCGCTCTGCTCGGGCAGCGTGCAGAGCAGGGCAATGCTGTTTTGCCCGCACTGAACGTCGTGAATCGTGTAATCCGAGGGGGGCAGCGTAAAGAGCGGGGTTTTTTCCGCGCTGATGAGCATGGCCGTCTGCTCGGAATACAGGCAGACCAGCTTCTGGCTCGAGCAAAGCTGCATTTGCCCGGAGGAGAATTTATACGCCCATTTGTTTTCGCCCTGCAAATCCGAGGCGTAGAGCGTCGTCCCCTTGAGGGAATAGAGCGTGGAGGAGTCGGCGGCGGAAATCTGCGCGCCTTCTGCCGCGCCCAGCCGGAAGAAATATTCGGGCGGCCGGAACAGCCCGGTAAACAGCACAAGATAGAGCAAAATGAGCAGGGCAAAGCCCGCCGCGGCCAGCGAGATATAAAACCCGGCCCTGGGGCGGAACTTTCTTCTTCTCATTTTCATTGCACCTGGCTTTCTGCCCATAACCATACCTTTCTATACCCGATTGATTTGTATGCGGAATCTGCTATCGCCGCACGCGGTGCTGGAAGTCAGCTTGTCAGTCAGCACATGCTCGCGCAGGCCGTGCTTACCGCACGCGGAGCTGGAAGTCGGCTTGTCAGTCAGCACATGCTCGCACAGGCCGTGCTTGCCACTCCTGCTGAGGCCATGATTGGCGGGGCGGCGGAATCTGTTATCGCCGCACGCGCTCCTGCGGAGGGCGGTACCCGATTGATAGAGTGGTGGAGCCTGCTATCGCCGCACGCGAAGTTGGAAACCGGTTTGTCAGCCGGCACATGCTCGCGCAGGCCGTGCTTGCCTTGTTTGTGAACCTTATTTGCCAGCGGGCAAACGCTCTCTCATTTCCAGCCCGCTATGCGAACCATCTTTCCCCGCAATCCCATCCTTAAAATAAGTAAGGGGGTATGGGGGCTTGCCCCCATGATTACCCATCGCCCTTGACCTTTGGGTTTTGCCGTGAGGTTATTATACCATGATAGGTGCAAGCGTCAGCTTGCTTCTTGTTTTAGCGCCGCGGCAAAGCGGAGCGGCGCCATGGTTCAATAGCCTCCCAGGCATCCGAGGCTTCGCCTCGGCTAACGCCGTGAGGTTATTATACCATAACTCAGAAAAAAATACGAACTTTAGGCGCAATATGTTATAATAGGAAAATAAAAATTTTGTAACCGGCGGGGGACTGCCGGGAGCAGGCAAGGAGCAGAGCATGGAGCAGCCGCTGATATTTACCAAAATGCACGGACTGGGCAACGACTTTATCCTCATCGACAACTGGGATGGGCGGGTGGAGAACCCGGCCGCGCTGGCCCGGGCGCTCTGCCGGCGGCGGCTTTCGGCCGGGGCAGACGGGCTGATTTTGGCCGAGCCGTCCAGCAGGGCCGATGCGAAGATGCACTTTTTCAATGCAGACGGCAGCGAGGCGGAGATGTGCGGCAACGGCATCCGCTGTTTTGCGCGGTTTCTGCACGACCAGGGCCTGGTGCGCGCCGAGCATATGCGCATCGAGACGCTGGCCGGCATCATGCAGCCCGAGCTGGTTTTGCACCAGGGCGAGGTTGTGGGCGTGAATGTGGATATGGGGCTGCCCGGGTTTGCGCCGGAAAGCGTGCCTACCCGGGGCACGGGCTGGGGCGACGCCCTGGAAGCGGAGGGCGAGCGGCTGCTGGTCTACTCCCTGCGCATGGGCGTGCCGCACGCGGTCATTCTCGTAGAAAACGCGGAGGACTCCAGGTGGATGCGGGTCGGCGCGCAGATAGAGGGGGATACGGCGCTGTTCCCCGAGCGGGTCAACGTAAACTTCGTGCAGATGGCTGGGGAGGATACTGCCGTCATCCGCACATACGAGCGCGGCGCCGGGCCGACGCTGGCCTGCGGCACGGGCTCCTGCGCGGCGGCGGCTGTACTGCATAGGCTGGGGCTGGCCGGGCAGTGCGTGCGCATCTGCCACGCTCCGGGGGATTTGCTCATCCGGCTGACTCCTTCGGCCATTTTCATGCAGGGCCCCGCGGAGTACGTCTACCGCGGCGAGTGGCTGGGGGAGTAGGAGGCACAAGGTCAAGGGCAATGGGTCATCATGGGGCAAGGTCAAGGGCCAGTTCAAGGTCAAGGGCCGCTCGTTAACATGGGGCAAAGCCCCATACCCCCTCACTTATTTAAAAAATGGGATGCGGGAAAAGATAGGTCGCATGGCGGGCAGGAGGAGAGCATTTGCCTGCTGGCAAATAAGATTCGCAAATAAGGCAAGCACAGTGCGTGCGAGCATGTATTAGCTGACAAGCTGACTTCCAGCGCCGCGTGCGGCAATAGCAGGCTCCACTACCCCGCCAATCGGGTATCGCCTTTCCCGCGCAAACCCTCTTTCCGCACGAACCTATTATAATAAGCCAATGGGGTATGGGGGCTTTGCCCCCATGATTAAGAAAGGCCCTAGACCTTGAACTTGACCTTGACCTTTGGCCTTTCCCCACCGCCCCAGAACAGGAAACAACGATATGAAGCAAATCACACTCAAAGAAGAACTGCGCCAGGCGCTCACTGCGCTGGCCCGGGAGCTTGGGACGCCGGTCTACCTGGTGGGCGGGTGCGTCCGAAACGCCCTGCTGGGGCTGCCGGCGGCGGACGTGGATATCGCCTCGGCCGCGCTTCCGGAGCAGGTGCTGGCCGCGGCGGCGCGCATGGGCGTCCAGGCGGCGGTGGTGCATCAGACGCTGGGCACGGTGGAACTGTATCTGGCCGGGGAGCGCATCGAGCATACCGCCTTTCGCCGGGAGAGCTATGCCCCGGGCGGCGGCCATGCGCCAAAAAGCGTCCAGCTGGGGGCCAGCCTGGAGCAAGATGCCCTGCGCCGGGATTTCTCGGTCAACGCCCTCTATTACGACGTCGCCGCAGATTTCGTGCTGGACCCAACCGGCCGCGGCTTTGCCGATTTAGAAAAACGCCGGCTGCGATCTGCCCGGCCAAAAGCCGAAGAGATGATCCGCGACGACGCCCTGCGGCTGCTGCGCATGGTGCGCTTTGCCTGCCAGCTGGGCTTTACCATCCAAAAAGAGCTGTTTTTGCAGGCCCGGCGGTATGCGCACCAGATTGCCGCCCTGCCCCGGGAGCGCATCGCCCCCGAGCTCACAAAAATCCTGCTCTCGGATACCGCCTACGATATCCCCCAGAGCGTGCCGCCCCAAAAACGCGGCCTGCTCTATTTAAAGGCGCTGGGGCTGCTGCAAATCCTCATTCCCGAGTTTGCCCGGGCGGATGAGATGGGCAAATGCCAGTATCACCGCTATAGCGTGCTCATGCACAGCATCTGTTCCTGCGCGGCGGCCCCGCCGGATCTGGTCACCCGGCTGGCGGCGCTGCTGCACGATATCGGCAAGCCCAGCGCCTGGCTGGAGCAGGGCAATATGCACGGGCACGACGCCATCGGCGCACCCATGGCCGAGGGGCGGCTGAAGGCGCTGGGTTTTTCGCATAAAATTGCCGGGCAGGTGCGCGAACTGGTGGCGGCGCATATGTTCGATCTGGATGGCAAAACCCGGGAGGTGCGCGTCCGCAGGCAGGTTCAGCGCATGGGCTACGAGGCCTTCTACCGCCTGGCGGATCTGCGGGAGGCAGACGCGGTAGGCACGGGCAAGGCGCGGCCGCCCATTCTCATCGCCGAGTATTTCCGGGAGACTGCCGGCAAAATGAAGGCCGAGGGCATCCCCATGTCCCCGGCAGACTTGGCAATTTCTGGAAAAGATTTGCAGGCGCTGGGTCTGAAGGGTCCGCAGATCGGCCAGGTTCTGCAAAAGCTGGTGGAGCTGTGCGCGGCAGACCCCGGGCAAAACACGCCAAAACGCCTGCTGGCCCAGGCCAGAGGGCTTGCGCAAAACGCCGGAGAATAGTAAGATAAAGAAAGAATACCGACAAAATTCCTTTTCGCACGACAAAATCATCCGAGCGGGAGATTATTGCCATGAACGTCAAGCCGCAGACCAGGTTTACCAACCACCGGGGCGTGGGAAAATACGCCGATATCAGCTTCGAGACAGAGGTGCAGGTGGGCAAAAAGGAGACGCGCACCCAGCGCGTGCGCACCAAGGTGCACTATTTCGAGGCCGGGCAGGAACATCGGCGCACGCTGCTCTTGCTGCACGGCACGGGGCAGTCTGCCTATTTCTACGCGCACAACTTCGAGGCGCTGGCCCGGCATTTCCACGTGATTTTGCCGGATCTCCCCGGCCACGGCTATTCGGGCTGCCCCGAGATGGATTACGTCATCGGCGATTTCTCCGTGGCGCTGGAGGCGTTTTTGCACCGCGTCGGCGTCGGGCCGGTCTATCTCGTGGCCTATGGCCAGGCGGCGGGCTATGCCGCGGATTTTTGCTACTATAACCCGGATCGCGTGCGGCGCATGGTGTTCATCAGCCCCGGCGCCTACGCCAATACGGACGCGCTCTATGCCCGGAGCTTTTCCGGGATGCTCGGGGGCTGGTATGCCGGCAGGCTGGCGCACCCGGCCCAGGGCGAGAAGTACTGGAAGCGCCTGCTGCTCGACCAAACCATGCTGACAGAGCGGGATATTGACGAGTTTTGCCGCCCCTTTGCCAGAAACGGCGTGCGCATCTGCACGCGGCTTTCGGCGGTCAACTATCTGGAGGAGGATTTGGAGAGCGCGCTTGCCGCGGTTTCCTGCCCGGTGCTCGTGCTTTCGGGCGCAGACGACAACGTCTCCAGCCAGGAGGACACCGCGCTGTTCTGCGATACTCTGCCCAACGCTTACGCCATGCAGCTGCACGGCTGCGGCGCGCTGCCGCATTTCGAAAAGCCTGCCGCCGTCAACCGCGGCATCTCGCGGTTTTTGCTGGGCAAGCTATAGGGGATAAGGTCAAGGGTTTACGGTCAAGGGCTTACGGTCAAGGGCATAGGGGAATTTTTGAAAAAATCCCCCTAAAACCCCAAAAACTTTTGGCGATGGAATATGGGGCAGGTGCGGGCCGAAGGATTCTGCCTGCCCGATGACATGGTATGGGGGCATTGCCCCCATGTTTGCCCCTTGGCCGTTTGGCAGAGAACGGGGTGCGGCCCCGGCAAGGCAAAGGTCAAGGGCGATGAGTAATCATGGGGCTCCGCCCCATACCCCATGACTGGGATAATAAAAACAGGAGAACATGTGCTCTCTGGCAAATGGACTTCCGGCGGCGTATCCGAGGCGCGCAGGAAACGGGAGAGTATTTGCTCTCTGAAAAACTGATTTTCAGCGCCGCGTGCGGCAATAGCAGGTTCTGCCGTCCCGCCAATCGGGTATCGCGGAGCAGGCCAAGCAAGCAGAGCCTGTGCGAGCATTTGCTGGCTGGCAAACCGACTGCCGGCGGCGCGTGCGGCAATAACAGGTTTCGCCGTCCCGCCAATCGGGTATCGCGGAGCAGGCCAGGCAAGCAGAGCCTGTGCGAGCATGTACTGGCTGGCAAACTGACTGCCAGCGGCGCGAGCGGAAATAACAGATTCCTGCGCCCCATCAATCGGGTATAGAAAGGAAAATACAAGTGAATCACGAAAACCAAAGTTCTCTCAAGCATACAGCATCGATTTTAGCATCCGGCAGCCTTTGGGGGACGATTGGGCTGTTCGTGCGGGTGCTCACTCCCAGCGGGCTGACTTCTCTGCAACTGGTGTTTCTGCGCAGCGTGGTAACGGCGCTGGGCCTGCTGGCCTATCTGCTGATTTTTCGGCGGGAAGCGCTTAAAATCCGCCTGAAGGATATCTGGGTTTTTGCCGGGATGGGCATTTTGAGCGTGCTGTTCTTCAGCGTCTGCTATTTTTCCACCATCCAGATGGCAGACCTCTCGGTGGCGGCGGTTTTGCTCTATACTTCGCCAGTCTTTGTCATGCTGCTCAGCCTGCTGCTGTTTCGGGAGAAGCTAAACGCCAGGAAAATTCTGGCGCTTTGCTGCTGCCTGGGGGGCTGCGCGCTGGTCTCGGGCGTTTTGGGCGGCGCCCATAGCCTGACGCTCCCCGCCCTCATTACCGGCCTGCTTTCCGGCCTGGGCTATTCACTCTACGGCATTTTTGGGAAATTTGCCGTAAAAAAGGGCTACGGCGCGCTGACGACCACGTTCTATACCTTCCTGATTTCGGCGGCCGCGGCAATTCCCTTTTCGGGATTGGGGGAGATTCCGGCCAAATGCGCGGCCCAGAGCGGTTCGGTTCTCCTGATTATCCTGCTGGGCATCGTAACCAGCGTTCTGCCGTATCTGCTCTATACTTACGGGCTGACGGGCATTTCGGCCAGCAAAGCGGCGATTTTTGCCTCGGTCGAGCCAGTGGTCGCCATGCTGCTGGGTCTGCTGTTCTTTGGCGAGCCGCTGACGCTCTCGGCTGTCGCCGGCATGGCGCTGGTGCTGGGCGCGGTGGTTCTGCTTTCCTGCGAGGGCAAGAGCAGCAAGGCCAAGGGCAACGGGTAATCATGGGGGCAAGGTTCAAGGTCAAGGGCGGTGGGTAATCATGGGGCTCCGCCCCATACCCCATGACTGGGATAATAAAAACGGGAGAGCATTTGCCCTCTGAAAAACTGATTTTCAGCGGCGCGTGCGGCAATAACAGGTTCCTGCGCCCCATCAATCGGGTGTGGAGAGGCAATAACAGGTTTCGCCGTCCCGCCAATCGGGTATCGCGGAGCAGGCAAGGCAAGCACGTCCTGTGCGAGCATGTACTGGCTGGCAAACTGATTTTCAGCGGCGCGAGCAGGAACGACAGGATCCACCGTTGTATCAATCGGGTAAGGAAGAGAAACTATGGAGTTTAGCAAAGACCTGCTGGATTTTGTCAGCGTGCCGCGCTTCGCGGTGGAAGCGCTGCTGCAAAAAAGCGAATCCAGCATTCGAGTGTATCTATATGGCCTGGTGCGGGGCAGCGCGGAGGCAGAGCAGATGGCGGGCGAGCTGGGCCTTTCCCGGGCGCAGGTGCTGGAAGCGCTGGAGCAGCTGGAAGCGGCCGGGCTTTTGCGCGTGCAGGCAGGGGGCGGGAAGGTGCAGTATCTGCTGCAATCCGCCGCTCCCGCGCCCGAGGCAGACCCATACCCGGACCGGGAGTTCAACGAAACCCTCCAGGCCCTGTTTTCAGACCGCCCCCTCTCCTTTTCGGATTACAAAGCTTTTTACGAGATTCTCGAGGTCTACGGTCTCTCCCGGCCGATTATCCTGATGCTGGCGGAATACTGCATCAATACCAACCAGAAGGGCAACCGCGTGGCCATGAGCTATATCCGGCAGGTGGCCAAGGCCTGGGCAAAAGAGGGCATCGATACCATCGAGCACGCCCAGATGCATATGGCCGCCCTGGCAGAGACGGCCGGCGGCGCCAGGGAAGTGCTCCGGCTGCTCAAGATTGGCCGCCTGCCCACGGACAGCGAGCAGGAGCTCTATGAGAAATGGGAGCGGGAGTGGGGCTTTTCCTTTGCCGCCATCAAGGCCGCGACAGCCGCCACCACCAGCGCCCGGTATCCCAGCATGAAATACCTGGACGGCATCTTGAAAAATCTCCGGCAGGAGGGCGTGCAGACGGCGTCCGGCGTGCGCAGCTATTTCGCAGACCACGAAGCCGAGGACGAGCAGATTAAGGCGCTGCTCCGGGCGGTCTCTGCCCCCAGCCTGGCCGTGGCCCCGGCGCACCGCAGGGCCTACCGGCATTTCCTCGAGATGGGCTATGGCCAGCAGGAGATGCTGATGGCCTGCGCCCAGGCCGTGCGCGCGGGCAAAGCCAGCCTGGATGCCGTGGAAAAAATCTTGCAGGATTGGCAGAAAAAGGGCCTTCTGCACCAGGATGAGATTGCGGCCGCCCAGGCCGAGCAGGAGCGCCGGCAGGAGAAAATCGCGGCCATGCACGCGGCGGCGGGCGTCAAGAAGCGCATCACCCGGGCAGACGAGGCCCTGTATCAGAAGTTTTTGGATTACGGTTTTGGCGAGGATGTCATCGCGTTCGCGGCCTCCTGCGCCTATGGCATGGCCGCGCCCCTCAAGGCCATGGATGCCATCTTGTCCCGCTGGAAGCAGGCCGGCGCCATGAGCCTGCCCGCCGCAAAGGAGCAGAACGAGCAGTTCCGGGCAGGCCGGCAGAAGAGGGGCGGCGCATCTGCCATCGATGAGCGGGAGTATGCCCCGGGCGAGCTGGATGCCAAGGTTTACGACCCCATCGAGGAGATTTTGCGCGGGCAGTCCCGGCAGAAGGATTCGGAGGGCGATACGCAATGACGTTGCAGGAACTTTTAGCACAATACGACCGGCGGCGCGGCGCCGCGGAAAAGCGCCTGGCAGAGCAGGAGCAGGCGCTCTATTCGGCGCACCCTGCCCTTGGCGCCCTGCAGGAGCGGCGGCAGGAGCTGATTTTGGGCCAGCTTTTGGCCGTCATGAAAAACCCGCAGGAAAAGCAGGCCGCCCTGGAAGATTTCGCCCGGCGCATGGAGCAGCTGGAGGCGGAAAAGACCGAGTATATCTGCGCGCACGGCATCGAACTGCCGCGGCTGGAAGTGCAGTGCCCGCTCTGCCAGGACACCGGCTATCTCCAGCAGGGAAACCGCAAAAAATTTTGCCCCTGCCTGCGGGAACAGCTGTATGAGAAGGTATTGGGCGGCCAGAAGGTTGCCGCGCTGGAGGGCAGTTTTGCGGCGTTTGACGCGGGCATTTTCCCGGATACCCAGCAGGGCGGCCAGGCCAGCCAGCGCAGCCGGATTCTGGCCATCCGCTCGTTTGCCGAGGGCTACTGCCAGGCTTTTCCCGAAAACCAGCAGAAGCAGCTGTTGTTTATGGGCAAGCCCGGCCTGGGCAAGAGCTATCTGCTCGCCTGCATCTGCAAGCGGCTTGCCGAGCGGCAGAGAGATATCTGCTATCTGGGCTCCTACGCGCTGTTCGAGCTGTTTCACCGGGATAGGCTGGGCGAGGCCGCGCTGTTAGAGCCGGTCTACGAGGCCAAGATTTTGGTGATAGACGATCTCGGCAGCGAGCCCATGACGCAGAACGTGACAAAGGAGTATTTCTTCGATTTGCTCTGCGCTCGGGAGCGGGCCGGTTTGCACACGTTCATGGCCACCAACTGCACGGCCGACCAGCTGCGGGAGCGCTACACCGAGCGCGTTTCTTCGCGGTTGCTCTCCCGCCAGCAGAGCATGGTCATCCGCTTCTCCGGCGAGGATTTGCGGCTGCTTTAGGGCAAGGTCAAGGGCGGCTCTTAACCATGGGGGCACGGCCCCCATACCCCCTCACTTGAGAGGATAAATGGGGCAGTGCGGGGATGGATTTTGTGCGGCGGACAGAGAATGGGGAGAGCATTTGCTTTCTGGCAAACTGGCTTCCAACACCGCGTGCGGAAGTGAAAATTCTTACCGTTCTATCAATCGGGTGCGGAAAATAAAAAACAGGCATTTGCCTGTTTTTTATTTTCTCTCATTTGTCAGCCCGGCCAGATAATCCAGGCTCACGCCATAATATTTCGCCAAACGAATGGCGACGTTCAAAGGAATTTCCCGCTCACCACGCTCGTAATTAGCATATGTGGTTTTATACATGCCAAGCTCCTTTGCAAGCTGCCGCTGGCTCAAATCTGCATCTTCCCTTAAATCCCTGATTCGCCGATAACGCATCTTTTTCCCCTTGCATATCATTCATTTTTTATTGACATAGTACACCAAATGGTGTTTAATTAGAAAAGATGGACATCATTTAATGTCCAAAACAATTCACCAAAGGGAGAAAACCATGTTTGAAATTCAAAAAGGGGCAGGAGCAATCCGCGTTAAAACCATCCGCCTTCCAGATGAGCTTTTTCAGCATCTTGACGAGCTTGCCCGGGACAACGGCATTTCTATGAACGCTTTGATTCTGCAATGCTGCAACTATGCATTATGCAGTATGGAAAAACAGCGGCAAGAAGGATAGGAAAAAAAACAGCACAGACGCTTCTGTGCTGTTCTTTTATACCCGAATGATGGAGCAGTGGAATCTGCCAGCTCTGCACGCGCTACTGGAAGCCGGCTTGTCAGGGAGCAAATGCTCTCTCCTGCGGAGGGCGATACCCGATTGATAGAGTAGCGGAATCTGCTATTGCCGCACGCGCCGCTGGAAGCCGGCTTGTCAGAGAGCAAATGCTCTCTTATTTTTATTATCCCAGTAAGGGGGTATGGGGGGCGCGCCCCCATGGTTAAAAGTGGCCCTTGACCTTCTCCTGTTGCCAAAAATTTCCACCAAAAAATTTTTGGTATGCGAAAAATTCATAAAGTGCGGATAAGCCCATGGCTATCGCAAAATCTGGGGGAGGAGAGTGGAAACGGCCCCGAAAAGAAATATTGACACCCACCACCCATGGCGATATAATGGAAAGGCAGAACCGATAGTACACAATATCTTGTGTACTATTTTTACGAAAAAGTAATATATAGCATGGATAAAAGTTAGGATTGGAAAGGGCGGAAGAGTATGTTTGCGACGATTATCAAAAGAGACGGCCGGGCAGTGGCATATGACAGAAGCAAAATCGAGGTAGCCATTGAGAAGGCCATGGAGGCAGGCGGCCGGAGAAACGCCGGGCAGGCGCAGCGCCTGGCAGAGCTGGCCGAGGACAAACTGGCCGAGAAATTCATCGACAGAGACCCTGGCGTCGAGGATATTCAGGATGTGGTAGAGCAGGTTTTGATGGAGAATGGCTATGCCCTCATCGCCAAGCGCTATATCCTGTACCGCGCCCAGCGTACCCGTGCCCGGGAGATGAATACGCACCTGATGCGCACATATGACGAGCTGACCTTTGCCGACGCGGCAGACAGCGACCGCAAGCGGGATAACGCCAATGTCGACGGCAATACCGCCATGGGCACCATGCTGCAATACGGCTCGGAGGGCGCGAAGGACTATTACCAGAAGTATATTTTAAGC
Source organism: Christensenellaceae bacterium 44-20 (assembly GCA_041223705.1). NCBI lineage: Bacteria > Bacillati > Bacillota > Clostridia > Christensenellales > Christensenellaceae > Christensenellaceae bacterium 44-20. The sequence goes on along the minus strand of JBCLQU010000003.1, from coordinate 80,572 downwards.
GAGGAGCAGTCCCGGGCGCACCGGGAAGGGGATATCCATATCCACGATATGGATTTCTATACCCTGACGACCACCTGCTGCCAGATTGACCTTCTAAAGCTCTTCCACGGCGGCTTTTCCACCGGCCACGGCTTTTTGCGCGAGCCCAACGACATCGCCAGCTATGCGGCGCTGGCCTGCATCGCCATCCAGTCCAACCAGAACGACCAGCACGGCGGCCAGAGCATCCCGAACTTCGATTACGGCCTGGCGCCGGGCGTCGTGAAAACCTATAAAAAGCGCTATGCCCAGAACTTCGAGCGCGCGGCCGAGATTCTCTGCCCTGGCGCCGGGATTACGGAAAAGGGCATGCGGGAATTGATTGCTAAAATCGAGCAGGAGCAGGGCTGCTATCCGAACCTGGATGAGAACCCGGCCTATCTGGCGGCGGAAAAAGCCGCGCTGGCCGGCAAGATCGCGGACGAGACGATTGAGAAGCTCCAGGCCTTTGCCTGCGCCCACGCAGGGGAGGAGACCGAGCGGGCGACGTATCAGGCCATGGAGGGCCTGGTGCACAACCTCAATACCATGCACAGCCGCGCCGGCGCGCAGACGCCCTTCTCCTCCATCAACTACGGCACGGATACTTCCGCCGAGGGCAGGCTGGTGATGAGAAGCGTCATGCTGGCGACGGAGGCTGGCCTGGGCCGGGGCGAGACGCCCATCTTCCCCATCCACATCTTCCGCGTCAAAGAGGGCATCAACTACAACCCGGAGGACCCGAACTACGATCTCTTCAAGCTGGCCTGCCGGGTCTCGGCAAAGCGGCTGTTCCCCAACTTCTCCTTCCTGGATGCGCCGTTCAACCTGCAATACTATAAGCCCGGCCATCCCGAGACGGAAATCTGCTATATGGGCTGCCGGACGCGCGTCATGGGCAATCACTACGACCCCAGCCGCGAGATCTCCTATGGCCGGGGCAACCTCTCGTTTACGTCTATCAACCTGCCCCGGATTGCCATCAAGAGCAACGGCAATCTGGAGTGGTTCTTCGAGGAGCTCCAGCGCAAGATGGACCTCTGCACCGGGCAGCTGCTGGATCGCTTCGCCATCCAGGCGGCCAAGAAAGTCAAGAACTATCCTTTCTTGATGGGCCAGGGGGTTTGGATCGATTCGGAAAAGCTGGGCACAGACGACACCGTCGGCGAAGTTCTCAAGCACGGCACGCTCTCCATCGGCTTCATCGGCCTGGCCGAGACGCTCATCGCCCTCATGGGCAAGCACCACGGCGAGAGCGAGGAGGCCCAGAACCTGGGGCTGGAAATCGTGCACTTCATGCGCGACTATGTGGATAATAAGAGCCAGGAGACGGGGCTGAACTTCACGCTGCTGGCCACCCCTGCCGAGGGCCTTTCCGGCCGGTTTGTGCGCATGGATAAAAAGAAATACGGCGTCATTCCCGGGGTGACGGACAAGGAATACTACACCAACAGCTTCCACGTTCCGGTTTACTACAACATCGGCGCGTTCGACAAGATCCAGAAGGAGGCGCCCTACCACGCGCTGACCAACGCCGGCCACATCTCGTATGTCGAGCTGGACGGCGATACGGCCACCAACGTCGAGGCGTTCGAATCCATCATCCGGGCGATGAAGGAGGCGGGCATCGGCTATGGCTCTGTCAACCACCCGGTAGACCGGGACCCAGAGTGCGGCTACTGCGGCATCATCGGGGATGAGTGCCCCCGGTGCGGCAGAAAAGAGGGCGAAGACGGCGAGGGCTTTGAGCGCATCCGCCGCATCACCGGCTATCTCGTGGGCACGGTGGAGCGGTTCAACGACGCCAAGCGCGCCGAAGAGAGGGATCGGGTGAAGCACGATGTCGGATTGCAGTCAAAATAAAATTCACGTCGCCGGGCTGATTGGCGATTCCATTGTGGATGGCCCGGGGCTGAGGGCGGTGGTGTTCGTTCAGGGCTGTGATAAGCGCTGCCCCGGCTGCCATAACCCCGAGGCCCAGAGCTTCGAGGGCGGCACGGCCTACACCCCGGAGGAGATTTTTGAGAAAATCCGCAAAAGCCCGCTCTGCCGCGGCGTTACCTTTTCGGGCGGCGAGCCGCTCTGCCAGGCCGAGGCGCTCATTCCCCTGGCAAAAATGCTCAAAAAGGCGGGGTACGAGCTGGCCATGTATACCGGCGATGTGTATGAGCAGGTGATGGCGGCGGGCGGCGCAAAGGCCGAGCTGGTGCGGCTGGTGGACGTGCTCATCGACGGCCCCTTCCTCCAGGAGCAGAAGAGCCTGCTGCTGCGCTTCAAGGGCTCGAAAAATCAGCGGATTATCGATGTTCCCGCGTCCCTGGAGCAGGGCAGCGCCGTTCTGGTGACCGCCGAGCGCTGGGTAGGCGAGCAATAGGCAAAATAAAAGCAAGTGCGTTTTTGTGCACTTGCTTTTTTATACCCGAATGATGGGAATGCGGAACCTGCTAGCACTGCACGCGCCGCTGGCAGTCAGTTTGCCAGGGAGCAAATGCTCGCTCATCATGTGCCCGCCCCTTCGCGAAGCCGAGAGCTGGCTTGCCAAGGGCGTTTTTATCATTAGGGGCAAGCCCCTAATAACCCTTTGATGGGAACAAAAGGCTTGCTGGATCCTGTATGCTCGCACATGTGGTCAGAGTTTGCTGTTCTCTGTGGCCATGCCCACCGCACGCGCTTTCTCCCCACGCTATCCCATTCTATTATCCCAGTAAGGGGGTATGGGGGCGTGCCCCCATGTTAGCCCAAGGCCCTTGACCTTTACCCTTGAACTTGCCCTTCCCCCTCCGCTAATTGCTGTCGGCCAGACAGCAGTCGATGCCCAGAGCCACGCAGATGGCCAGAATCTCGTCCTGGGGGCTGCGCACGTCGATGCAGTAGCTGTCGCCCCAGGTAAACCACTCCTTGCTGACGTGCGCCACCGGCCCAAACGGCGCGTCGATGGAGTATTCGTGGGAGAAAACGTCGCCAGCAACATCCCAGTTCGGCCCCAAAACCTGATAGCGCCGGGAAAACCAGGCAAACTGCTCGGCAATCTCCGCGGCCAGGCTGCCCGTGATGTAGATGCGGAAGCGGTGCAGAAAGCTCCAGAGCTTCTGCTCCAGATACGCGATTTCCCGGCCGCCCGGCTCGTAAATATGCAGCTTGTGGCCCCAGGAAAAGAGCTCCCCGCGCACATAGTAGCGGGGGATGCCCTGCTCGTCGCAGATGGAGAACTCCTCCCGCCAGCTCCAAACCTTTTGTTTCATGTAAAAACGCACGGCTAATTCCTCCTTGCAGGCAGATAGGGCAGAATGCGCCCGGCAAACTCCGCCATGTTGATGGTTTGCAGCCAGACCTTGCCCGGCCCCTGGAGCACGGTCAGAAACAGGCCCTCGCCGCCAAAGAAGATGTTGGCAAACCCGCGCACGGTCTCGGCGGTGTAGGAGACGCTGCCCTCCCACGCCGCGACGTTGCCCGTGCTGACTTTGATGACCTCTCCCGGCGCAAGATTTTTCTCGACGACCGAGCCGTCCAGCTCTAAAAACGCCATGCCCCGGCCGGAGAGCCGCTCCAGGAGCAGCCCTTCGCCGCCGAAGAAACCGCCCCGGCCAAGCTGCGGGGCAAGGGAGAGCTCGGCGCCTTCCGTCGCGCATAAGAACGACTGCTTCTGGCAGATATATTCCCGGCCATCCAGGGCCAGCGGCAGAATCGAGCCCGGGAAGGAGGAAGAGAAGGTGATTTCCGCCCCCGGCCGCTGGGCTGTGTAGGTCGCCATGAAGATGGATTCCCCGGCAAACATGCGCCCGAGGCTTTTCATGACGCCCCCGCGCATGTTGGTCTCCATGGAAAAGCCGTCGCTCATCCACGTCATCCCGCCAGACTGCGTAAACACCCGCTCGCCCGTCTCCATCCGAAGGGTTACGGCCGGCAGGTTTTCTCCAAATATCCGATACTGCATTTGCTTTTCTCCTTCCAAAAATGCAAAAAGCGCCTGCCAGGCAGGCGCTTTCCCGTTATTCTATCCGATTGCTGCGGGATTCCCCGAGGTTTTTGCGCAGAATGAGGAACCGCTCGTTCTCCAAATCCTCCGGGCTGGCGGCGTTGATGACATGGAAGCCCAAATCCTGCTGATAGATGCGCAGCGCCTTCTGGTTGCGCGGGCTGGAAATCACTTCCACCATGCGCACGCCGGATTCTGCCAAATCCGAAAACGCGCTCAAAAGCAGGGACTGCCCAATGCCCTTGCCCGATTCCCGGGGGCTGGTCAGGATGCTGTAGAGGAAGGCCCGGCCGGGGTTATCGAAATCCCGCAGGAAATAGGCCGCCCCCAGCACTTCGTCGTATTCCAGCGCCGCATAGACCCGCCCGTAGCGGATGAGAGACTGCGCCTCGAAATAGCCAAGGTTCGCGTTTTTGGAGCCGTTCACCTGCCGCTCCAGCTGGACGATCTGTTCCAGCATATCCGTATCGCTGTCGCTGATGCAGAAATATTCGATTGCCATATTCTATCCTTTCTTTGCTTGCGCGCCCCGCGCGCTTATCAGCACCATTATAACAGGCGCGCCGCCGCTTTGCAACGGAAAAGCTGTTTTTTGCCGCCAAGGGAAAAGGCAAAGGTCAAGGGCCATTCTTAATCATGGGGTTTCACCCCATACCCCCACACTTGGGTATGAGAATGAAGCAGCGGAGATGGGTTTTGTGCGGTGAACAGAGTCTGTGCGGGCATGTGCTCCCTGGCAAATTGGCTGACAGTCCCGGCCGCGGCAAATTCCGTGCTTGGGACACTTTATTCTATTTTAGCCTCCTCTTTAATATACTCGCAGATGTCCTCTATCTTGCAGTCCAGTATTTCACAAAGGCGGTCGAGTGTAGTGGTTGTTGCTGGCATATTCTTATTTAAGCGCCGGATAGTGCGCTCATTCATATGGTAATTTTTTACGAGAGAGTATTTTGTAATCCCTCTTTTTTTCATGGTCTCCCACAGTTTGTCGTATACAATCACTTTTTTACTTCTTTCTATTGATTTATTCTTATTATTACATTAAAATAGAAGAAGGTATACCGGTAACATATTACCGTTGTTTTGGGTTATCCTCCCAAGCGTTTTGGGGATTTTTTCAATATACACCCACCCGCGCACTCGATTTGCGAAAGCAGGCACGGTGAATGTGTTTGGAAGATGTGCTTTGTTTTTTGTGCCGGGGGGATAACAGTCAGATACAAGAAAAAGGAGGAAAGATCATGTTTCAAATTGAAAAAGGAATCGATGCGTATACCTCGCGGAGCATCCGTTTTCCGAATACGCTTTTGGAGGAGCTTGCGCAGCTCGCCTATGATAATAATATTTCCATGAATGCACTGGTTCTGCAATGCTGCGAATATGCACTGAGCAATCGGAAAAAAGAAAAAGAAGAATAAAACCAGCGGGGGTGCCGCTGGTTTTATTGTTTATGGAAAATTATCCTATTTTTGTATAAATTTTTTCCGCATTACCCCCATTACAATAAGATAATGGGGGTATGGGGGCTTGCCCCCCATGTTAGCCCAAGCCCTTGACCTTGAACCGCCCTTGCCCTTACTCCTCCTGCTCCTTCTTTTTGCCAAAGCCGAGCGTCAGGCGTGCGGCGGCGTAGAAGACCAGGTCGCCCAGGATGGATTGCAGGCTGGCCAGCGTCACCACCACCAGCACCACCTCCCGGGGGAACACCGCGCCCAGCAGCACCACCTGCAAACTCTCCTTGACGCCCAGCCCGGCCGGAGCGAAGAGCGCCGCCATGCCGATGGCCGTGGCCGCGCAGTTGGCCGCAACCACATAGAGGAAATCCGCGAAAGAGACCTTGCCGAATACGGACAGCGCGATGATGGCAACCGCCATGCCCGAGAGAATTTTTGCGCCCACAACCACCGCCGTGCTGAGCCAGATGGGCCCGCCGGTCATGCGGTATTTTTCGTCGATGGCCGTGCGCCTCAGCACTTTGTGCACCAGGTTTACCAGGAAGTTGAACACCCGGGGCACCAGGCAGAGCAGCAGAGCCGCCGTCAGCGCGTAGGTCAGGTAAATCAGGCTGTCGTCCACCCCCGGGGCGCGCTGAATGACCAGGAAAAACACCGCCGCGACCAGCAGACTGCCGATGACTTGCAGCATACTGTCCAGAAACGAGGTGATGACGGCCACGTTTTTGTCCACCCCTTCCTGCGCGGCGAAGTAAATCTTGCCGCCCACCCAGGCGACTTTGCCCGGAATATACCGCCCAATCCAGGACTGCGCGTAGATGGAATACAGTTTTTTCGCGGGCAGGGCGTTGCCATAGGGTTTGAGCTGTAAATTCCAGGCCAGGGGCTGAAGCAGCAGCCCAGCCATCCGAACGGCGAAGGAAACCGCCATGAATCCCCAGGCAATCTCTACGTTTTTGATGGCGCTCCAGTCAATATCCCGAAAATACAGGACGATGAACACGAGCACCAGCAGATAAAAGGCCCAGACAAAGGCTTTCTTGCAGATTTGTTTTGTTTTTGCTTTCATTGTTCTCCTTTTTGCATGAGCTCCGCGAAGAGGCGCGCGTTCTGCTGTTCCTTCTCCTGCATTTGCAGAGCCCCGGCCGTCTCTGCCCGGCCGTCCAGCGCGGGCTGAACCAGCCGCCAAAGCGCGTCCGCATCCATGGTATCCACATGCACAGCCTCCGCGCCCAGCATCTGTGCCAGCCCGGCGACTTTATCCTGATAGACGATGGGCACCATGGGAACACCCAGGTCTGCCGCGTAAATCAGGCTGTGCAGGCGCATCCCCAGCAGAAGCTTGCTCTGGCCGATGACGGCCAGGGCGTCCTGGGGCGTCATGGAAGGCTCGTCGATGGTAAAATTGCCCAGGTTTTGGGGCAGCTTTGCCAAGATATCCCGGGCGACTCCCGCGTCTCTGCCCCGGCACATGGATAAAAACACCGCGGGCAGCCCCAGCTCATCGTTGATGCGCTGGGTGATCTCGGCCATCACGCTGGTATACCTGGCGTATTGCCGGGCGTTCTTGCGGCTGCGCAGGCCCAGCCGTGTGGCGATTTTCACGGGGATGACGGCGTTCGTGTCATACCAGTGCCGGATGGCGATGCAGACGTATTCCCTGGGCAGATCGTATTTCTGCCGGGCGGCGGCCTGCTCCTCCGGGGTGGGCGGCTCCAGGCTGAATGCCGGGTCTGCCGTAACCTGCGCCCCGGCTACGCCCAGCCGCTCTAAAAGCTCGGCCGAAAGCGCGTCCCGCAGCGTGATGAGGTGCACTTTTTTCAGCGCCCGGGCGGCCATGCGCCGGTTGATGCCAAAGCGCAGCTCGCCCACGCTGTTGGCGTAAAGGCAGGTGGTCTTGCCCATGCGCTGGGCCAGCCGCAGTTTGGCCAGCCAGCGGGAGGGGTTGAAAATCGTCGTCTTATCCTGCAGCAGCCCGCCGCCTCCCAGGATGAACACATCGCATTCGGCAATGGCCTGGCGGCAGGCGGCGTCCCGTTCGCCCAGGGCGCGGATGCCCATGGCCCCGTGCAGGGCCAGCGTCTTTTCCGGGCAGAGGGAGATGACGGCAACCTCAAACTCCGGTGTATAGCGGCGCAGGAGCACCTGTAAAATCGCCTCGTCGCCCGAATTTTCCATGCCCGAGGCGCAGTGGATCACCATTTTTCTCTTTTGCATGAGCCGCGCTCCTCTCTAGCTATGCCAGAAGTTTTCCTTTTTCAGCTTGCCCTGGCGCAGCAGCCGGAATTTGCCCTTGAACCAGGCCACGATATACTTGCCATACTTCTTGATTAAGAAGGAATAGACGAAGTGATAGCAGAACCACCTGGGGTTGAGCCAGAATTTCCAGGCCGGGACATACGGCTTTGGCACGGCGGTCAGCTCTTTGCGCACCTTTTTGTCGTTAAAGTCCACATGCTCGTAGGGGTAGATGATAGAGCCGTCCTCCGCGAAGGTAACGCCGCCCTGCTCGATATAGCTGTTGACGTTGTTGCCCGCAAGGTCTGCGTAATCCAGCTCGATGTAGTCGGCGATGTCGTCCACAGCCGCCAGGGGCACCAGCCCCGGGAAGGGTTTGGGCTCCAGGTCCAGCGCCAGGCGCTCGTCGAACAGGTTGCCGTAGTGCCGGTCGCCGACGTAGCTGTCGCACATCTCGATTTTGCCCTGGTTGTCCACCAGAATATGCGTAACGCCCAGCATGGAGAGCCTGCCCAGCCCGCTGACTTCGCAAAGCTGGTATTTGAGGTTGGCCTCGTCCATGTATTTGGCCGTCTTGTTCCACTGTTCGCGGCTGAGCGCGCCCGGGTATTTGCGGCCGCGGTATAGCCCCCGGAAGGCCCGGATATGCACGCGGTAGCCCTTTTGCTGGAACCGGGGCAAGTAGAGCTTCTCAAAATCGTCCATCTGGTTCGGATACATGACGTATACGATGGAAGGCTCGATGCCCGCGGCCCGGAGCTGGTCGCATTTTTCCAAAAACGGCTCAATGCCGATCTGGGTGGGGTGGAAGGAAGTGTTGATATTCAGCCGGCCTTCCTTTGCCAGCCGCGTCTCCAGCAGGCGGTCCAGCTTGAGGGAGACGTTGGAAGTAATCTTGGCTTCCCAGCGCGGGTGCCGCCCGATCATCTCCAGCACATCGTAGAATTTGCTGGCGATCATGGGCTCGCCGTAGGAGAAGTAGAAAACCGTGTGCTGGTTCTCGAAATGACGGCTGAAAGCCTGCTCCCATTTATCCATATCGAACTGGAAGTGCATCCCTTTGTTGACGCTGGTGGCGACGTAGCAGTAGGGGCAGGCGTAGTTGCAGTGGGCATACCTGCCGTTGAACTGCCAGAGCACCAGCATCTGCGTGCGCTCGATGAGCGGCGCGGCCACGGCGGCGGTAAACTGGGCGGCCTGCTCTGGGGCCACGGCCTTGCGGCCAAAATCGTGCCGCCATCTGCCGTGCACATCCGCGATGCGCATCTGGAGCTGCTCTGCCACCCGGCGCAGTGCGGCGTTATAGGCCCGGGCGCCCTTTTGGGGCGGCAGCGTCAGCAGCACGCCCATGGCCCCGGCGTCTTGGACCATCCGGCAGAGCGCCAGGAGCGCGCTCTCGTATTCCTCCGCCGGGATGCCCCGGGCCAGATCGCCCAGCCCCGTGGCGATGACGGCTGTCGTCGCGCCGGCAAGCGCGGTTTTGGCCGCCTCTGCCAGCGCCGCCGTGCTCTGCTCGTCCACCAGCTGGCGGCAGCGGATGTGGTAGCGGGCAGGGTCGTACCGCCCGGCAAACTTTTCCTCCAGAATGGGCGCAATCTCTCCCGCGCGTCTATCTCCCAAAAACAAAATATCGCTGTTTTTTTCCATGTTTTTCTCCTCACAGTCCGCGCAATGCAGACTCTTACCATGATATACCGATTATACTGAAAACCGCTTTTACTGTCAAACTCCTGCACCCGAATGACAGGACAGTAAAACCTGCCAGTCCCGCACGCGCCCACTGCCCCAAGCTCCATTTCTCCGCACAAAAAGAGCGGCGCTGATGCACCGCTCTTCCGTGTTTTTTCATTGTGAGGGGGTATGGGGCTTTTCTGCACCCGAATGGAAGGAATGTAGAATCTGTCAGTCCCGCACGCGCCGCTGAAAGTTATTTAGCCAGAAAGCACATGCTCTCCCATTCCCATTATCCCCATAATTGGGGTATGGGGGCGCGCCCCCATGTTCACCCATGCCCTTGACCTTGAACTTGTTATCTCGCCAAAGCCTTGGCCTTTTGCCCTCTTTTTAGAAGTATCTCTTGAGCAGGCCCTCGAAGCCCTGGCCGTGCCGCGCCTCGTCCTTGGCCATCTCGTGAACCGTGTCGTGAATGGCGTCCAGGTTCTGCGCCTTGGCCAGCTTAGCCAGCTCGAACTTGCCGGCGCAAGCGCCTCTCTCGGCGTCGGCGCGCAGCTGCAGGTTCTTCTTGGTGGAATCTGTAACGACCTCGCCCAAAAGCTCTGCGAACTTGGCCGCGTGCTCTGCCTCTTCAAACGCATAGCGCTTGTAAGCCTCGGCGATTTCGGGGTAGCCTTCGCGCTCTGCGACCCGGCTCATGGCCAGATACATGCCGACTTCCGTGCACTCGCCGGTGAAGTTTGCGCGCAGACCCTCGAGGATTTCCGCGTCTACGTCCTTAGCGATGCCCACGACGTGCTCAGTCGCGTAAGCGGCGCTTTCCGTCGCCTCGGAAAAGCTGGAAGCGGGCGCCTTGCACTGCGGGCAAGCCTCCGGGGGGTTCTCGCCTTCATATACATAACCACAAACTTTGCAAACAAATTTTTTCATATTGGGGTTCCTCCGTTTCAAATGTTAGAAAAGGCTTCTTTTCATAGTTATAGTATAGCGTGTTTTGAATCGGGAGAGTAGTTGCAAATGCAACAATTTCTTGGATATTTGCCAAAATTTCTCTAAAATTTACCATTTGGACTTATGCAGTTTCTGCATAAAATTTTCGGGCGGAAGCAGAGGCAGGGCCGAAAATTGCCCGCAGTTTTGAGCCTTGCCCAAAAGGGGGGGAGCAGCCCTGCTCGCGCCGCCGCACCCGAACGATGGGGCGGCAAAATCTGGCAGTTCTGCCCGCGCCGCCACACCCGAATGATGGGGCGGCAAAATCTGTCAGTTCCACACGCGTCGCTGCACCCGATTGATAGAACAGAAAAACCTGGCAACTCTGCCCGCGCCGCCGTCAGCCAGTTTGCCAGGGAGCAAATGCTCCCTCATGTTCTACCCGCCGCACAAAATCTATCCCCGCATTGCCCCATTTATTATCCCTAGTGAGGGGGTATGGGGGCGTGCCCCCATGTTTACCCATTGCCCTTGACCTTCGCCGCGCTCATGCCCGCCGCATCGGCTTTGCACCGCGCCATCCCATTATAATAGTGAGGGGGTATGGGGGCCGTACCCCCATGTTTACCCATCGCCCTTGACCTTGAACTCGCCCTTTTGCCCCGCCCATATAAAAAGAGCAGGCGGCCGCCTGCCCGTTTTTGCGCTATGTGAGGGAGAGCGTGGGGATGCCCAGCTCCTGCGGGCGGTGCGAAGCAAAAAGCGCCGCCTTGCCGGCTGTCGCCTCCCGGATGGCCGCCAGCGTTATTTGCAGAGTCTGGTCGTCCAGCCCCCGGAAGGGCTCGTCGAATAAATACAGCTCTGCCGGAAAAGCCAGCGCCCGGGCAATGGCCACCCGCCGGGCCATGCCGCCCGAAAGCTGGGCGGGCCTGGCGTCCAGAAAATCGCCCAGCCCCAGCTTGCAGAGCCAGCGGCGGGCCTCCTGCTCGGGGCAGACCAGCGCGACGTTTTGCAGTGCGCCCAGCCAGGGCAGCAGCCGGTCATCCTGGAAGAGATAGCAGATGCGCTCGGTTTTGCGCAAAATCTGCCCGCTATCCGGGTTTAGTAGCCCGGCGGCCAAATTCAGCACAGTGCTCTTGCCCCGGCCGGATGCGCCCACCAGGCAAAGCTGCTCTCCCGCGCCCAGCGAAAAGGACAAGTTTTCCAAAACAGCGCGCCCACCAAAGCGCTTGCAGACGTTTTCAAATACAATCATGTGCCCCTCCTTGCCAGAAGCCGCCGGAAAAGCTGCTCCAGCGCCATGGAGAGCAGGATAATTGCAATCGTCCAGGCGAAGAGGTCTGGCATTTCCAGATAGATTTTGGATTCATACAGCTCCCGGCCCATGGAAAACTGCGGCCGGCAAATGACCTCCGCCGCGATGCCCGCCTTCCAGGCCAGCCCGATGGAAGAGAGCGCCGCGGCAGAGAAAAACGGGCGCATGGAGGGCAGGTAGAGATGGCGCAGTTTTTGCCATTGGGAGAAGCGGTAGGCCTTGGCCATCTCCAGCAGCTTTGGGTCTGTGCTGGCAAAGCCCTGGGAGACGTTCCCCCAGGCCACGCCCAGCACCATGAGCATGGCCGTAAAGACCGGGACGCTGTCCGTCGCCAGCCAGACCAGCACCAGGATGATGAAGGAGGCCACGGGCGTCGAGCGGATGATGGCGAGAAGCGGGGAGAGGAACGCGCCTGCCGCCGGGCAAAAGGCCGAGACGCCGCCCAAAAGAAGTCCCAGCGCCAGCCCCAGCAGATAGCCCAGCAGGATGCGCCCCATGGAGAGCGCCGCGCTCTTCCAGAACACCCCTTGGCCGCAGAGCGCCCAAAGCCGGGCCAGCACGGCCGCCGGAGCGGGGATGAGCAGTTCCTGGCCCACCAGCATGGCAGAAACCTGCCAGATGGCCAGCCAGACCGCCGCGATGAGCAGTGTGCGCAGTGCTTTTTTCATGGGCTCCCTCCTTTTGCAAGATAGCTCTATTATACTCATTTTCCCAAAAAACTCAAAATGCTCTTGCGCTTTTGGCCAAAACAGGCTACAATATTGCCGTAAAGTGTATTATATGAGACACTAATTGGAGGATGCCTTGGAAGTTTTGCAAAACTGCCCGCTCTTTTCCGGGTTTGAGAGAGAGGAAATCAGCATATTGTTGGGGCGCGCCCAGCCTCGGCGGTGCAAAATGAAGAAGGGGGAGAAGGTTCCCGCGGGGCATCTGGGGCTGCTGCTTTCGGGCAGGCTCTGCATCAAGGGCCATGCCGCAGACAGCCGGAGCATCCAGCTCAACCATGTGCTGCCCGGCGCGGCGTTTGGCGCCGCGGCGCTTTTCCTGGAAGGAGCGGCGCTTTCGGATACGTATGCCGAGATTGCCAGCGAGGTTTTGCTCTTAAATGCAGAGCAGGTCTTTGCGATGATGGATGAATGCCCGCTGTTCCGCAGAAACTATCTCATGTTTTTATGCGGGCGCATCGCGTTTCTCAATCAGAAGATTGAGACGCTTTCGGGCTACACTGCCGAGAGCCGGCTTTTGGCCTATTTACAGCAAAAACAGCAGGGCGGTGTTTTGCGGATACGCAATTTCAGCGCGCTGGCCGGTGTGCTGGGCATTTCCCGGGCTTCGCTCTACCGCGCGCTGGACGCGCTGGCGGATTCCGGCCAGATTGCGCGCCAGGGCGGCTGCATTCTGGTTCAGGGGCAGGGGAGCGAAGGGCAATAAGGCCAGGGGGCGAAGGTCAAGGGATGAAGTTCAAGGTCAAGGGCCATTCTTAGCCATGGGGGCAAGCCCCCATACCCCGCGATGGGCAAGAGAATGGCGAAGGCCAAGGGCTTTGGGTGAACATGGGGCAAAGCCCCATACCCCTTGCTATCTTATTATAATGGGATAGCGCGGGAAGAAAGGCTGTGCGGCGGGCAGAATAGGAGAGAGCATGTGCTGGCTGGCAAACTGGTCGGCAGCGCCGCGTGCAGGACTGACAGATTGCACCGTTCCATCAATCGGGTATAGAAAACGGGAGAGCATTTGCTCTCTGGCAAGCGGATTGCCTGCGCCGCGAGTGGAAATAGCAGTTTCCACATCCTCGTCATTGGGGTGCGCCCTCCGCAGGAGTGTGCGGGCATGTGCCAACTGGCCGACTGGTTGGCAACGTCGCGTGCGGCTCTTCCAGATTGCACCGCTCCATCAATCGGGCTTGGGCATTGTCCTCCGCAGGGGTGTGCGTTTCCCCTTCCCCTCTGATTCCTTCCCTAGTGATGGGGTATGGGGCGGGAGCCCCATGTTCACTCATTGCCCTTGGCCTTGCGCGCAAAGCACGGGAGAGCATTTGCTCCCTGATAAGCCGACTGTCAGCGCCGCGTGCGGAATTGACAGGTTCCACCGTACTATCAATCGGGTGTTGTATAAAAACGCGGGAGCGTTTGATATAAAAATTTAGTTTTAAAGGAGCTTTGTTATGATGAAAAGAACACTTGCGCTGATTTTGGCGCTGGCAGTGGCAGTCCTGGGATTCGCCGGCTGCGCGAAGAAGGTGGAGCCTGCGCCCACGGCAGAGGCGTCCCCCTCGGCTTCGGCGCCTGCGGAGAAAACCAAGGTCAGCATCGCGGCGCTCAACGGGCCGACGGGCATGGGCATGGTACAGCTCATGCAGAAAAACGACGCCGGCGAGGCGGCAAACGACTACACCATCGCGCTGGTAGGCGCGCCGGATGAGATTGTGGGCAAGCTGACCAGCGGGGAAGTGGATATTGCGGCTGTCCCGACCAACCTCGCCGCCACGCTCTACAACAAAACGCAGGGCAAAATCCGCATTGCGGCCATCAATACCCTGGGCGTGCTGTATGTGGTGCAGACGGGCGAAGAGGTGAAGAAGGTCGAGGATTTGGAGGGCAAGAAAATCTACGCCTCCGGCCAGGGCAGCACGCCGGAATACGCGCTGAATTATATCCTGAAGGCCAACGGCCTGGAGGGCAAAGTGAAAGTGGAATACTGCGCGGAGCACAGCGAAGTCGTGGCCAAGCTGGCCAGCGGTGAAGCCAGCATTGCGCTTTTGCCCGAGCCTTTCGTTACGGCCAGCAAGGCCAAGGTGGAAAACCTCAGCACGGCGCTGAACATCACCGAGCTTTGGGAGGACGCCTGCAAGAAGGAAGGCAAGAGCGGTGTGCTCTCCATGGGGTGCGTGGTCGTCCGTGCGGAGTTTGCCGAGCAGAACCCGGATGCGCTGAACGCGTTTTTGGCGGAATACCAGGCCTCTATCGAGTATGTCAACGCCAACAACGAGCAGGCGGCGCAGTTGATTGCGGATTACGGCATTGTGGCCAGCGCGGAGATTGCGAAGCAGGCCCTGCCTGCTTGCAACATCGTCTATATTGACGGCGTTACCATGAAGGATTCCCTGGCGAATTTCTTCGCCGTTCTGCTGGAGGCTAACCCGGCTTCTGTGGGCGGCCAAATCCCCGCTGACGATTTCTACTACGTCAAATAGCAGGGAAGGTTTCAGGTCAAGGGCTATTCTTGGCCATGGGGCTTTGTCCCATATCCCATAAAAAAGAGAAAATAAAGAAAGAGCTGATACGGAGAAACCGCATCGGCTCTTTTTATACCCGAATGATAGGAATGTGGAATCTGTCAGCTCTGCACACGAAGCCGCAAATCATTTTATCAGAGAGCGAATGCTCTCCCGTTTTCTATCCACCCGGCGCATGACGCTATACCCGATTGATGGGACGGCGCAACTTGCTATCGCCGCTCGCGGAGCTGAAAGCCAGCTTGTCAGGGAGCACATGCTCGCACAGTTTGTGCCTGCCGCACACGGCGCTACACCCGATTGGCGGGACAGCGGAACTTGTTATCGCCGCTTGCGGAGCTGAAAGCCAGCTTGTCAGAGGGCAAATGCTCTTCCGTTTCTTGCCGCCCGCGTATCCAAGGTCAAAGGCTTTCGGTAAACATGGAGCTCCCGCCCCATACCCCATCACTGAGCAAGGGGGAGAGGATAAACATGCATCCCTGCGAGGGCAGCACCCGATTGGCGGGATAGTGAAGTTTGTCAAACCCGCGCGCGACACACCCGAATGACGGGACAGCGGAGCCTGTCAATCCCGCCCGCGCCGCTGATAGTCGGTCAGTCAGGGAGCAAATGCTGGCACAGTCTCTGCCCGCCGCACAACCTTTCTTCCCACGCTATCCCATTATAATAAGATAGTAAGGGGGTATGGGGCTTTGCCCCATGTTTACCCAAGGCCCTTGACCTTTGCCATTCTCTTGCCCATCGCGGGGTATGGGGGCTTACCCCCATGATTACCTGTGGCCCTTGACCTTATCCCTTCCCCCCGCTTAAATCTCTCTGCCGCAAACCTCCCGGGCGAACTGTCGGATGTCCTTCTGGAAAAGCGCACTGCGCTCGTCGCTGTACCCAGTGGCGATGCCGGAAGTACTTTTTTTGAACAGAGTCAGCGAGTCTGCGGCGGCCTCTTCGGGCATTTCAAAAAGCATCAGCGCGCCGGAAAGGAAGCAGAGGGCCAGATAGTGGCGATAGTCCCTGGCTTCGCGCGTCGATGCCTCCCATACGGCGCTCTTGTGATGGTAAACCCAGAGAATCTCCTGCGTCTCGTAGAGATATGTCTCGGGGCCCTTCTGCACAAAAACCCACGCGCCTGCAATGCACAGATAGCCATTGTGCCGGGCGGCGGCATAGGCCTGCTCCAGCTGGCGCTGGGTGAGCGCCGGATCCGGCGCGGCCGCAATATACTGGCGCACCCGCTTCTGATAGCCGCCCAAAATAGCATAGAGCATGCGGCATATGCCGTAAAGCGCAGCAGGCCCCGCAAAGAGACAGAGGATAACGCCAAAGGGATGGACATACGCTTTGCTGAAAATGCCCGGCAGAAATATCGCGAGATAGGCGGCGCAAAGCGCCGTCAGGATCATCGAGAATTTATTGATGTGTGAAAAACTGAGCTTTGCCAGATTACGGTACATGGCCGCCCTCCTCTATGCTTCGTCTGTCTCGAGATTTTTTTGCAGCTCCGGGTGGCGGACGAGATGCAGAACTTCCGCGATATTGCGGGTGTAGAGCCGCATCAGGCTGTCGCTGTAACCCCGGATGATGGCAGGCGCGCTCTCGCGGAAGGCGGCAATGCACTGCTCGCAGGCCCATTTGGGCATACGGAATTCCCTAAGCTGGCCATCGTTCATGCCCAGCACCAGGCTGTGATGCCAAACGACAATCAGCCCGCTGTGCCCCGTAGATAGCCGCTGATAGACCCAGAGGATTTCCTGCGCCTCATAAAGATGCGTTGCCGGGCCCTTTTGGATGAGCACCCACGGCCCCGCGATACAGATGCGGTTAAGTGGGTTGGCGGCGGCGTAGGCCTGCTCCAGCTGCTGGGCAGTCAGCGCGGAATCCGGCGCTTTTTTGATATAGCCGCGGATGCGGGATTGGTATCCCCCGCAAAGGGCATAGACCATGCGGTAAATCCCGAACAGGCCGGGAATGAGAGAGCCCAGAGCCGCGCCAAGCATCACAGACGCCCCCCGGGCAAAAGCGGTAAACAGTGTGCCGCCAAACATCAGCGAGAAGAGCACCAGCGGAATGGAAAGCTTGAGGCTGATGATAAAACTGGTCTTTTTCAAATCTTGATAGAGTTTCATGCGCGATTCTCCTCCTTGGCGGCTTTTATATACCCGAATGATAGGGATGTGGAATCTGTCAGCTCTGCACGCGAAGCCGCAAATCATTTTATCAGGAAGCAAATGCTCTCCCGTTTTCTATCCATCCGGTGCACGCAGCGCTGCACCCGAATGAAAGGAATGTGGAAATTGCTATTACTGCACGCGGCGCTGGAAGTCAACTTGTCAGAGGGGCACATGCTCTCTCATGATGTACATTACCGCACGCAGCGCTACACCCGAATGAAAGGAATGTGGAAATTGCTATCATTACACGCGGTGCTGGAAGTCAACTTGTCAGAGGGGCACATGCTCTCTCATGATGTACATTGCCGCACGCGGCGCTACACCCGAATGAAAGGAATGTGGAAATTGTTATTATTACACGCGGCGCTGGAAATCAGCCAGTCAGTCAGTGCATGCTCACACAGGCTCTGTCAGTTCTGCACGCGAAGCTGTCAGTCAGCGCATGCTCGCTCCTGCACCAGCCGGTTAAATTCGTCGCGGTCGCTCTGGTAGAGCTGGAAGAGCTCTTCGCTGTAACCGCGGACGACAAAGGGCGCGTGGACGCGGAACTCCACCAGCGCCTGATCCACATCCCATTGGGGCATGAGAAACGGGGTGCAGGTGCCGTCCGCCTCACAGACTGTGAAATAATGGCTGTTTGAAAAGAGCAGTCCGCGGTAGACGGTTTGGGTCTGCTTATAAACCCAGAGAATCTCCCGTGTCTCGTAAAAATACGTGGAAGGGCCTCTTTGGATGAGCGTCCAGGGCCCCGCGATGCAGACGCGCCCGCCCTTTTCCGCATCGGCATACGCCTGGTCCAGCTGCCGGGCAGTCAGCTCAGGGTCCGGCGCGGCGCTGATATAGTTACGGATGCGCCCCTGATAGCCGCCAAACAGCGCAAAAAGCAGGCGGCCAATTCCGCCGATGCCCGGGAGAAACGCAAAGAGCAGCTGCGGGAAGGCATCGGCAAAGCCCGAGCGCGCCAGCGCTTTGATGCTGCCCGGAATGAGCGCCGCCGATAGCAGGATGAGCGGAACTGAGAGTTTGAGGCAGAAAATCAGGCTGTCTCTTTTCAGCTGTCGGTAGATGTACATGCGTCTTGCCCTCCTTGTTTGGCAATGGTCTGCTCCTGCCGCTGGCGGACGGCTTTGATGAATTTGAACCGGTCGTTTTCATAGAGAGAGGAAAGCTGCCTGCTGTAGCCGCGGACGACAAAGGGCGCATACGCCGCAAACGCCTGGAGGCACTGCCGCACCTCACCCTCAGACATGCAAAACTGAAGGCGCTCATCCCTGTCGCAGATGGTGAGATAATACGTGTGGGAAGAAATGCCCCTTCTGCGGACGGTCTGGGTAAACTGATAGACCCAGAGGATATCCAGCGTCTCGTAAAGATATGTCGCCGGGCCATTCTGCACCAGCGTCCAGGGCCCGGCAATGCACAGGCAGTTTAGGCTGCGGTCTGCCTGGCCGTAAGCCTGCTCCAGCTGCTCCAGCATCAGAGCAGGATCCGGCGCGCTTTTGACGTAGGCGCGCACCCGGGACTGGTAGCCCCCGCAGAGCGCATAGACCAGGCGGCAGATGCCCCAAAGCCCGGGCAGGCAAAAAAAGCCCAGGGGAGTGGAAAGCAAATCAGATAAGCCAGACGAAGAAGCAGAGGCGAGCATGCCAACAAACAGCACGGAGAACACAATGAGCCAAACTGAGAGCTTGAGGCAGGCGCGCAGGCTCTGCTTTCTTAATTCGCGGTAAAGATACATGTGTTTTGCCCTCCCATTGCCGTATTCATCGCCTGCTGGCGCTGGCGCACCTGTCGGGCGAAGCCTTGAAGGTCGCTTTGGTAAAGCCGCAAAAGCGCATCGCTGAAGCCCAGAACGACGAACGGCGCATACGCCTCAAAGGCGGAAAGCGCCTGCATAAGCATTGTTTCGGACAGCGGGAATTTGTCCCGGTGGCCGCCCGCATCGCAGACCACGAGAAAATTGCCGCCGTAATGATCCCGAGGATATCCCTGCACAAAGCGGTAAACCCAGAGAATCTCGGAGGTTTCGTAAAGATGCGTGGCCGCGCCGTCCTGCACCAGCGTCCAGGGCCCGGCGATGCAAAGGTGGCTTAGGCGGCGGTCTGCCTGGCTATAGGCCCGCTCCAGCTGCTCCAGCGTCAGATTCGGGTTTGGCGACTGCGCGATATAGCGGCGCACCCGGGATTGATACCCGCCGCGCAGGGCATAGACCATGCGGCCAATCTCTATCAAACCGGGCAGGCTGAACAGGAGGAGGCCAATCACATCCCAGGGGAAGAAGGTGCCGGAGAGAAATACAGGCACGAAAATTGCTGGCAACAGAAGAAAGCTGATAAGGGAAGGGATTCCTTTTTTCAGGACAAAAGCAAAGCTCTTCCTTCTCAGATCGCGGTAAAGATACATATCCGCCCCCGCTATTCGTTCTGGTCCAGCACGACGTCCTTCTGCAGCTGCCCGCTGCGGGCCAGGCGGATGAATTCGGGCAAATCTTTTTTGAAGAGCGTGGCCAGGGATTCCAGGTAGCCGCGGACGACAAAAGGCGCATGGATGCGGAACAGATCCATGGCTATCTCGGCCTGTTCTTCGCTCATGCGGAACTGGAGGCGCTGGCCGTTTAACAGGCCAACCATCAGGTAGTGGTAGTTGAAATGAAGGAAAAGGCCGTGGCGCACCGTGCGATTCAGCTCGTAGACCCAGAGAATCTCCTGCGTCTCGTAGAAATAGGTGGCCGGGCCTTTCTGGATGAACGTCCAGGCCGGGGTTACGCAGGTCCGCGCGGTTTTCTGCGTGGCGTTATAGGCCTGCTCCATCTGGCTCTGGGTGAACTCCGGGTCCGGCGCGCCCGCGATATACTGGCGCACCCGGCGCTGATACCTGCCGCAGAGGGCATAGACCATGCGGTACAGCCCGAAGGAGAAGGGAATGAGCCCCAATACGAGTATGGGAAACGCTTCCTCAAAGCCGCGGCGGACGAGAATATCGATGCCGGGGATCAGGTAGATGGCCGAGAGGAAGATGAGCGGCAGGGAGAGTCTAAGCGTGATTAGAAAGCTTTCTTTTTTGAGATCTTGAAACATGGTTTGCGTTCCTTTCCATTTCCCACTATATTCAGCGGGCGGAAAGGCCCGCTGTCAGGCGATTTCTATGCCAAAAATCTGCATGCCCCGGGTGCCGACGACGATGGTGTTGCCAAAGACGGCGGGGCTTGCTTCGATATTGGCGCCCAGCTCGGTTTTGCTGAGCAGTTTGCCCGTCCGGGCGTCCAGCAGGTGCAGCGTGCCCTGGGAATCCCCCTGCACGAGATAGGCAGAGCCGTCCTCCGCGTAGAGGGCGACGGGCGAGCTCCAGGCATAGCGGCGCATCTTGTAGCGCCAGACTTCCCGGCCGGTCTTTTTATCCAGCGCGACCAGGAGACCGCTGCGCACCCAGGGCGTTCTGGCTACCGGGAAGATGACCAGGTCCTCGATGCTGTGTTTGCCCACGACGCAGGTTGCCTGCACGCCGCCCGAAACCCCGGCGACGGTGTTGCAGAAGTAGCTGTGAATCCAGACATACTGCCCCGTGATGGCGTTGATTTTGAAGATGGGCGCATCTGCCAGCTTCAGGCGGCGGCTGGCCGTCCAGTGCAGGCTTGTCCCGATATAGAGGTAGGGAACGCCGTCCTCCAGGGAAAAGACGGGCGTGCCGTTGGTATCGTCGGCCACGTCCTGCGCCCAGACGACCTGCATGGTGTTCAGGTCGATGCACAGCAGTGTGCCGCCGTTATCCGCGATATACATGTAGTTTTTCCAGATGACCGGGCTGTCCTCCATGCCAAGCCAATAGCGCTCCTCGCTCGAACGGGCAGTTTTGTAGCGCAGCTTGACGAACTCGGAAGGCTGGATAGAGAGCTTGCCGTCCCCGTCAATTTTGGAATTGAGCCGGAAGGTATAGATGATGCCGTTTTCGCTGGGCTCGATGATGGTATCCGTGGCCTCGTCGAACAGCGGGGCGCTGTCGAACCCGCAGAATTTGCGGGGCGCGAAAGCATCCTGCCCGCCGTATTCCAGCAGTTTTTCGCCGTCGATTAAGCTATAGAGATAGGCCCGGGCATATTCGCCCTCGCCTGCGCCCGAATCCCCCGGGCCCAGGTGCAGCAGGGGCAGGGAAGGGTGCAGAGCGCCTGCGCCCTTAAAGGGCAGGCCGACTTTGATGGTCTCCCGGGTGGGCTGGCCATCCTCCAGGTCGATAAAATAGACGTTGCCATCCATGGTAGAATAGATGACTTCGATGAGGTTTTCCTTCTCTTTCTTTTCCGGCAGCAGGTTCATGGCTGCCCGCTGCTCGGCCGTCCAGCGGACGATGAGGGGCTGGCCCGTCCAGCCGCTGCCCGTCCAAAAGCCGTGGCCATAGCCTTTGGCCAGCTTGCCCGTGCGCACGCTCCATTTCTGCCGAAGCGCCGTGCCCCCGGCAAAATCGCCGTATGCCGCGCCGCTTCTGAGCTGGTCGCCCCGGAAGGTAACAATGCCATCGTGCTTTGCATAGGGCTGCTCCGGGTCCATAAAAATCGGCTGCTGGCGGGAGTAGACTTCGGTTTTTTCGCCGTCCACCTCCAGCTCTGGCTGGATGCCCCAATCCTGCGGGCGCGTGCCGTCTACGGCGTGGGGCGCATCCTCGGCGCTCGTCTTTTGGCATTCGAAGGTCTGCAAATGCGAAAACTTGCGGAAGGGCCGCAAAACCGCCAGGACGATGGTATCCAGCAGCATCATGAAAATTCTGAAAATTCGACTCGTTTTCAACTCTCTACCTCTTTCTTATACCCGATTGATAGGACTGCGGAAGCTTTTGGCTCTGCATACGGCGCTGGCGGCCAATTTGCCAGGGAGCACATGCCCGCACAGGCTGTGCCTGCCTGCACGCGAAGCCGAAAGTCAGCTTGTCAGCAGGCACATACTCGCATAGTTTGTGGCTTGCCTGCACGCGATACCCGATTGCTAGAACAGCGGAACCTGCCAGCTCTGCACGCGATGTTGCTGGCCAATTTGCCAGGGAGCACATGCTCGCGCATATCGTGCCCGCCGCGCTTGCAAGGGGCAAAGGCATGGGCTGGCAGAAGCTTTTGGCTCCGCACGCGGAACCCGAATGGCAGGGCGGCAAAATTTGCCAGCTCTGCACGCGATGTTGCTGGCCAGTTTGCCAGCCAGCACATGCCCGCCCGAGCTGTGCTTGCCGCCCGGGTAAATCGCCCGCGCAACCCGCGCGCTCCGCCTGCCGTCTGACGGGCGGCGGTCAGCACATGCTCCGGCGCTCAAGCTTTGTTTCCAATTATAGCATAATTTGGCGAAAAAGGCAGTCGCAGTATCTTTGGAAAAGAGTTGAAAATATATTTTATTATTGATATACAATATTATACTACTCTTTTTCCGAAATTGCGACTGTTTTTTTATTTCATCACTGCCAATAAAACGCGGCACCTGAATGATGGGAATGCGGAAGTTGTGATTGCGGCGCGCGCCGCTGGCAGTCAGTTTGCCAGATGGCAAATGCTCTCCAATTCCCTGCCGCGCGCACCCTCTTCCCGCACTATCCCATTTTCATACCCCAGTGAGGGGGTATGGGGGCTTGCCCCCATGATTAAGAATAGCCCTTGACCTTTGCCCTCATGATTACCAACCGCCTTTGCCCTTATGGCCGCCTTTTTGCCTGAATTAACGGAAATTTCATAACTCGGTCTTGTAAAAAAAATGCCGACCGATTAAAATAAAGTTATTATGCTGGAAACTTTGGTAGATACTACAATTAAAAGATATAATCTCATCTCTCTGGGCGACCGCGTGGGCGTGGCGGTCTCTGGGGGAGTGGATTCGATGGTGCTGCTAAATGTCTTATATACCCTCTCCAGAAGGAGCGGGTTTTATGTCTGCGCACTGCATTTTGAGCATGGCATCCGCTCCGAGGAATCCGTGGGCGATATGCACTTTGTGGAGCAGCAGTGCGAGGCGATGCATATCCCCTTTTACGCGGGCAGCGCGGATGTTCCGGTAATCGCGGCGCAGACGGGGGAGAACCTGGAGGCCGCGGCGCGCCGTCTGCGCTACGAATTTTTCGAGGAGCGCAAGCAGCAGCTGGGGCTGGCAAAAATCGCCATCGCCCATCATAAAGACGACTTCGCCGAGACTTTCCTGCTCAACCTTCTGCGGGGCAGCGGCGTCGCCGGGCTGACTTCCATGAAATACCAGCGCCAGCCGGGCATCATCCGGCCGCTGCTGGATATTTCCCGCAAGCAGATCGAGGCGTATGCCAAAAAGCACGAGATCACCTTCCGGGTAGATTCCACGAACGCCGCGCTCAAATATACCAGAAACTATATCCGGGCCGAGATTCTGCCGCGCATGGCCAAGCTCAATCCCGAGGTCTCCTCGGCCATCATGCGGGCCAGCGAGATTCTGGGCGAGGAAGATGCCGCGCTGTTCGAATATGCCAAGAGCGAGTATCATAAAATTTCCCGCAGGGAAGAAGGGCAGATCGTGCTGGATCTCATCGCGTTCAACGCCCTGCCCAAAGCCATCCGCAGAAGAGTCGTGCGCATGGCGCTGCTGGAATTTACCACGCTTCAGGATGTGGATAAGCGCTCTGTGGACCGGGTGCTGGATTTGGCCGCCTCGGGGCGCACGGGCAAGGGATATAGCCTGGAGGGGCGCTTTTTTGCGCACGTCTCCTATCATTCGCTCATCATCACGGATAAGATCATCACCATCCAGCGGGAGGGCAGCTTTGCTGTGGGCGAGGGCGTCATCGAGCCCTGGCCGGGCGAGTTTTTCCTGATGCAGCCGGTGGAGCGGCAGAACCTGCCGCGCAAGTTCCCCTCGGCCTCCAGCATGGTGCAGTATGCGGATGCGGCGGCGCTGGAAGGGGCGGTTTTGCGCACCAGAGCCCCGGGCGACTATTTCTCTCCCTTTGGCATGGAGGGCAAAAAGAAGCTCAAAGACTGGATGATCGACGAAAAAATTCCCCGGGAAGCCCGGGGGAGTATGCCGCTTCTGGCAAAGGGCAGCGAGATTTTGTGGATCGTCGGGTGTGCGCTTTCGGAGCACGCCAAAGTGCGCCGGGATAGCAGCGCCGTCTGCAAAATATCCTATATGTATCACACAGGAGAGGAAAGTGCAAAAGAAAATGAAGGATGATATCGCCGGCGTTCTGCTGAGCCAGGAGCAGATTCAGAGCCGGGTGCAGGAGCTGGCCGCCCAGATTGAGCGGGATTATACGGGAAAAGAGCTCATCATGGTCTGCGTGCTAAATGGCGCCGCGGTTTTCTATATCGATTTGCTCATGGCGCTGGATATCCCGCTGGAGATGAACTTCATCCGGGTCTCCAGCTATGGCAGCGGCACAAAAAGCAGCGGCAGCATCCGCATGCTCTACGACTTGGAGGCGGATATCACGGCAAAGCATGTGCTCATCGTGGAGGATATCATCGATTCGGGCAATACGCTCAAAAACCTCACGGCGCTGCTGGCCGGCCGGGGCGCGGCAGAGGTCAAAAGCTGCTGCCTGCTCGATAAGCCTTCCAGAAGAAGCGTGGCTATGGAGGCGGATTACGTCGGCTTCAAGGTCCCGGATGAATTTCTCGTGGGCTATGGGCTAGACTACGCGGGCAAATACCGCAATTTGAAGTTTATCGGCACGCTGAAAAAAGAGATTTACGAATCAAACGATTCGCAGGAGGAGAAAGTAGATTGAAGAAAAAGAGTAATTTCTTAAGAGGGCCGCTTCTGTATGTGCTCATCTTGCTGGCGATTTTTCTGATCGCCCAGTCCATGGGCGGCTATACCGTCAGCCAGGGGCAGACCATCGAATACAGCCAGCTTCTTGAAAAAATCGAGGCCGGGGAGATCGGCAAAATCACCATCTCGGCCAACGAAGCCGTGGCCTTAAAGCGGGATACGGCCATCAGCGCCAAGGATTTCCCAAAGAAGTACGACTACTATATCTATCTGCCCTCGGCAGAGCAGTTCGATGCAGATGTCAAGGCGATTCTGGGCGTGGATAAGGGAACCGAAATCGATATCGAGATCGCCTATGAGCCCCAGGCGCAGCCCAGCATTTTCGTGCAGATGCTGCCCGAGCTTCTCATGACGCTTCTGATGATCGGGGTCATCTTCTTCATGTTCCGGCAGACCAGAGACGGCGGCAAAACCATGGGCTTTGGCAAGAGCAAGGCCAAAATGGTGCTGGGCGAGGAGGTCAATAAGACGTTCGGCGACGTCGCCGGGGCGGATGAGGAAAAGGCCGAGCTGGCCGAGGTTGTCGAGTTTTTGAAAGACCCGAAAAAGTTCACCCGCTTTGGCGCGCGCATCCCCAAAGGCGTGCTGCTGGTGGGCCCGCCCGGATGCGGCAAAACCCTGCTGGCCAAGGCCGTGGCCGGGGAAGCGGGCATCCCCTTCTTCAGCATCACAGGCTCGGATTTCGTGGAGATGTTCGTGGGCATGGGCGCGGCGCGCGTGCGCGATCTGTTCGATACGGCCAAGAAGAACTCCCCCTGCATCATCTTTATCGACGAGATCGACGCCGTCGGCCGCCAGAGAGGCGCGGGCCTGGGCGGCGGGCACGATGAGCGCGAGCAGACGCTCAACCAGCTTTTAACCGAGATGGATGGCTTTGTCGTCAACGATGGCATCATCGTCATCGCGGCGACCAACCGCGTGGATATTCTGGACCCGGCGCTTCTGCGCCCCGGCCGGTTCGACCGCCAGGTCGTCATCAACTATCCGGATGTCAAGGGCCGGGAGGATATTTTGAAGGTTCACGCCAAGGGCAAGCCCCTGGCCCCGGATGTGGATCTGGCCGTGCTTGCCAAGCGCACCCCGGGCATGGGCGGCGCGGATCTGGAGAATGTCTTAAACGAGGCGGCTATCCTGGCCGCGCGGTATAACCGGCCGAATATCGGCATGGAGGAGATCGAGGAGGCCGTAACCAAGGTGATGGTGGGCCCCGAGAAGAAGAGCCGCGTCATCACAGAAGAGGATAAGAAGATTACGGCATATCACGAGGTGGGCCACGCCATCTGCGCCAAGTGCCTGCCGAACTGCGATCCTGTGCACGAGATCTCCATCATCCCCCGGGGCATGGCCGCCGGCTATACCATGACGCTTCCCGATGAGGATAAGAGCCACTATTTCAAATCCAAGATGCTGGATGAGATGACCATGATGCTGGGCGGACGGGCGGCAGAGGCGCTCATTTTGGGCGACATCACCACCGGCGCTTCCAACGACATCGAGCGGGCGACTAATCTCGCCCGGGGCATGGTTGTCAAATACGGCATGAGCGATGTCATCGGCCCGGTGTTCCACGGCGCGCAGCAGGAGGTGTTCCTGGGCAAGGAGCTGGTGCAGAGCAAGGCTTGCAGTGAGGAGGTTGCCGCGCAGATCGATGCCGAGATGAAGCGCATCCTGACGGGCTGCATGAGCCGCGCCACCGAGATTTTGTCCCAGCATGTGCAGAAACTGCACGAGATCTCCCATGTGCTCATGGAGAAGGAGAAGATAGACGGCGAGGAGTTCGAGGCGCTGTTTGCCGCCCCGGCTCAGGCTGAATAGGCAAGGTAAAAAGAAAAACCGCGGCAGTTGCTGCGGTTTTTTTGTGCGCAAAAGGGCAAGGGCTAATTGTGAACATGGGGCTCCCGCCCCATACCCCCTCACTATATTATGATAAGGGAATAGTGCAGGCAGAAAGTGCGCGTGGTTGGCGCGGTTTTGCCCGAGAGCTCTCTTTCTGATATAATGAGGCTACCTTAGATTAGGAGGCTTATCATGCAAATTCGCAAAAGCACCCCCGAGGATTTGGAGCATATGATGGAGCTATATGCCCAGGCTCGGGTTTTCATGCGGGAGAACGGCAACCCGAACCAGTGGGGCGATTCTCACCCCGCCCGGGAGATGATAGAAGCGGATATTGCCGCAGGCAAGAGCTATATCTGCACGGAGGGCGGCGAAATTGCGGCGACTTTCTATTTCGCCGTGGAGGACGACCCGACTTACCGCATCATCGAGCAGGGCGCATGGCTTTGCGGCGGGCCTTACGGCGTTGTGCACCGCATCACGGCGCGGCAGGGCGTGCGCGGTGCGGCCTCCTTCTGCCTGGCATGGTGCTATGAGCAGTGCGGCAACCTGCGCATCGACACCCACCGGGACAACCTGCCCATGCGGCGCTGTTTGGAGCGCAACGGCTTTTCCTACTGCGGCATCATTCACATTGCAGACGGAAGCGAGCGCATCGCTTTCCAGAAGCCGCCCCGGGGAGGGCGCGTGCAGGATTGACAAACTCCGCTATTCCGTCAATCGGGTATAAAAAAGAGCGCATAAGCGCTCTTTTTTGATTGCTTTACTGCCCTTCTATTTCGGCCAAATGCCTTTTGAGCACCAGGTTCACATACTGGGAAAGCGAACGCGCGTCCAGCTCTGCATAGAGGCGCATCTTTTCCAAAACATCTCCGGAGATGCTCAGCGTCCTGTTTTTCTTTCTGCCTTTGCTTCTCTCCGCCGCCAGTTCCAGCTCCCCGGCGTCTATTTCGCCGCTCTCCATTCTCTCGATATATCTGCGCAGGGCAATCGTAACATACCCAGAGACAGAGCGGTTCTCCCGCTCCGCGCATTGGCAAATTCCCTGCAAAACCGCCTTATCCAAACAGAGCGTAACGCTAATTTTGAGCGGCATCATGGCTTTCCATTTCCTTTCGCTGGGCATTTTCCGTCTGCGCAAAATACTCCCTCAAAACGGAATTGACGTACCGAGAAAGCGGCCATCCTCTCTTTTGGGCATTCTTCCTGGCTTTGTTTAGAATGGAGATATCTAGGGTCATATGGGCGCGGGCTTTTTTTATCATGCTTTCCTCTTCTATGATTTTATACGAATTTACATGAGCTTTCCCCTTTATTCTAATATTTTCCATTAAGATAATGGGAAATCTCATAGGAACTCATGTAATCTCGTGTAACCCATTAGATTATATGAATGTTTCCCAGAAAGGAACCACGCCATGCTGACCATCGAATCTCTTAGAGAAATGCTGGACAAAGAGCAGAGCCAAGACGAAATCCAACTGCACCTGAAAATCTCGTGCAGCCGCGCGCTGGCAGAATCTATCCTGCAAGGGAAATGCCCAGCCATTGCCATAAAACTGGAAGAGGACGAGCAATAAAGGGAAAAGTAAACATGGGGGCGAGGCCCCCATACCCCCTTACTTTTGTAGTGAAAGGGCGTTTCAAGACGCCCTTTCCCGCTCCATTTCCCTTACCGCTTTCCCCGCTTCCATTCCGGCGATAAAGGCCTTCACCTTTTGAACTTCATCAGCAGAGGAAAGGCGCTCTATCTTACTTAGTAAATTCTGCTTTTCATCTAACTGAGTTCTCATTTTTACCCTCCTTTATTTGATTTAATCAAATATTATCACTAACCCAATCAAATGTCAATATTTATTTTTGTTGACTAAATTACATTTCTAATATATCATTTTATCCATGGAGGTGATAGCATGTCTTTGGGGCAGCGGATACAGACGATATTGAAAGAGCAGAAAGTTAAGCAAGTCGAGTTTGCAAGAACACTTGGAATAAGCGCCAATTACGTCAACTTGATCGCAAATGATAAAAAAGCAACCATTTCCGATACTCTTGCAAAGTTAATAGAAGAAAGCTATGGATATTCCGCGCAATGGGTTCTTGACGGAAGCGGCGAAAAATTATCCGCAAATGAGTTGACCGCCGAAAAAGCTGAACTGCTCAAAAAAATTCAGAAGATGTCCAGCAGTGAAGTCCGGGCGGTATTGGCTTTTGTAAATACCTTGGAGAGCATGAATAAAGAAAAGGGGGAATAGCCCCTTTTCTTTTTAATTTTTGGGCAGTAAAAAGGGACTGCCTTAGGGGATATTCACCACAAAATTGAACGAGACAATACTCCCATATGGGGGTATGGGGGCTGTGCCCCCATGATTACGAATGGCCCTTGACCTTTTTTCCGTACCCTCTTGAACAGTCTGGGGCAAATAGTGTAAACTAGGCATATCGGGATAAAAATATAATAGCGTGAAGCGCCAATATAATGATATGCGCGTGAAGTGTTTGCAGTGGCGCGCGCTTTGGCGTAAAATAGATTTAATAGGCGGATTTTCCGCTTTTTATGGAGGCAATAAAATGGGAAAAGTGAATGTAATCATCGTAGACGCAACAGGCAATAAGGAGCAGAAAGTCGGCCTGCCCGACGACATCAAAACCGGCATTATCATGGTCAAGCTGGTGGAAAAAATCAAGCTGCCCTCTGTGGGGCCGGATGGCAACCCCATCAGCTATAAATTCATCCATAAAGTCTCTGGCCGGCAGCTTTTGGAAATGCAGACTCTGGCCGAAGCAGGCGTGCGGGATGGAGATGTGCTCCGCCTCCAGCCGGAAATCACGGCGGGCTGAGCCATGGAGGAGAGCAAAAATATCGAGCTAACCTCCGCAGATTTCGAGGAGGATCGCTATAGCCGCCTGCGGCTGATTCCCTGGTGGGACCAGGAGAAGCTCAAAAACGCCTGCATTCTGGTGGTGGGCGCCGGAGCGATTGGCAACGAGCTCATCAAAAACCTGGCGCTGCTGGGCATCGGAAAAATCCTCATCGTGGATATGGATAAAATCGAGCAGACCAACCTCACCCGCTCTGTGCTCTTCCGGGCCGGGGATGTGGGCCGCTATAAGGCGGAAGTCGCGGCGGAGCGCGCTATGGAGCTCAACCCGGATGTCCGCGCCAAGGCGTTTACCAGCAATGTGATAGACGATATCGGCCTTGGGGTGTTTGCCCGGGTGGATGCGGCGCTGGGCGGGCTGGATAACCGGGAAGCCCGGCTGGCCATCAACCAGAGCTGCTATAAGCTGGGCAAAACCTTCATCGACGGCGCCATCGAGGCGCTGGGCGGCTTTGCCCGGGTGTTTGCGCCGCCCGGCCCCTGCTATGAATGCACCATGACCGAGGCAGACTGGCGCATGATCAACCAGCGCAAGAGCTGCGCGCTTTTGACGCACGAGCAGATGGCCGAGGGCAAAATTCCCACGACGCCCACCTCCTCTTCCATCATCGCGGGGGTGCAGGTGCAGGAGATGCTCAAGATTTTGCACGCAGACCGCGGCCTGCCCACGCTGGCCGGCAAGGGCTATGTGTTCAACGGGCTGACGCACGATTCCTTTGTCGTCGAATACCAGAAAAAGCCGGACTGCATGAGCCACGATGCCTATGGCCCGGCCGAAAAAATGCCCTGGCGCGCGGAAAAGACCACGCTTGCCGAGGTTCTGCAAAAGGCCCGGCAGGATTTGGGCGAGGGAGCCGTGGTGGATTTCGACCGGGATATCGCCTCCCTGGCATCCTGCGCCTGCGGGCAGAAAAAACCGCTGTTTGCGCCTGTGCATAAGCTTCGGGGGGCGGATCTGGCCTGCCCGGACTGCGGCAAAGCCATGCAATTTGAGACGTTCCACACCCTCACGGGCAGCGAAGATTTTCTAAATAAGACGCTGGGCGAAATCGGCATCCCGCCGCTGCATATTTTCTGCGGCCGCCGGGGGATGGAGGAGCGGTATTACGAGTGCACCGGGGATGAGGCGGCAGTGTTTGCCGGCCTCGGACAGGAGGAGAGAATATGAATGCAAGAATGCGGCGCATCGCTTCAGACTGGGAGCAGCTGCAAAAGGATTTCGGAAACCATCCGTATATCAAGGTAACGCCCATGGGGCCAGAGCCGCCCGAGCGCTACCACGTTACCTACTTTGTCAACGGCATCTATCTGCGGCCGGATGGCAGCATCGAGACGCTGGCGCGGCACGATGTGGAGATCACGCTGCACGCAGATTACCCGCGCTATAAGCCCCTCTGCCGCATCCTGACGCCCATCTGGCATCCCAATTTCCGGGATGGGCAGATCTGCATCGGGGATATCTGGGGCGCGGGCGAATCGCTCTCGGATATCATCATCAATATCGGGGATATGATCCAGTATAAGAGCTGGAACTCGTATAGCCCGCTCTCGGCAGACGCGGCCAAATGGGCCATCGAGCATAAGCATATGTTCCCGGTGGGCAATCTCAATCTCTATCAGGGCGAGGAGGCCGCGGCGGGGGACGTGCAGATAGACCTATTCGATGAGCAGGGCGAGAAGATAGAGGAGGAGGTTCCCCAGCTGGAAATCTCTCCCGAGCCGGAAAACGATTTCGAGATCACGGCGGAGGAGCTGGCTGGGGTCGTGTTTACCCCCACGGCCGCCCGGATGCAGTCGGCCCAGCGGCCGGTCTCGGCGGGAAAGAAGCTCAACTTCAAAACTGTCTTTATGAAGGGCCTGCTCTGGGGCATCATCGGCGGTCTCGTCGGCTTTGCCTTGCAGGAGCTCATCGGCCTCTGGCTGAATACGGATACCTTCCTTGGCTGGATGGGCTATCCCGGTATGGAGGAGATTTATGCGAACGCCTACGCTGGGCTGTACAGCGAGAGCCAGCTTGCCGTCATCTTCTCGGCCGTAAGCAACGCCATGCGGCTCAGTTCCGCTTTCTTCAGCGCGTTTCTGGCCTGCGGCATCGGCCTGTTTTTGGGGCTGGGCGAGGGAGTATACTACGGCTCGGGCCGCCAGGCCGCCAAAAACGCGGCCATCGGCGCGGGCATTTCCCTGGTGCTGGGCTTTGTCAGCGGCTATATCGCCCAGTGGCTGTACAGCGCGCTCATGCAAAACACGGAAAGCGAGTTTGCCATGGCTTTCATCCGGGGCATCGGCTGGGCCATCATGGGGCTGGGCATCGGGTTCTCGGCCGGCCTGTTAAAGCCCGAGAAAAAGCGCATGCTCTTCTGCATGCTGGGCGGCCTGCTGGGCGGCTTTCTCGGCGGCTTCGTATTCAACTATATCTGCAATATCCCCTGGGCCCTGCTCAGCGAGACGGATACCGGCATCATCCCAAGGGCCGTGGGCATCACGGCAACCGGCCTGCTGGTGGGCCTGGGCGTGGGCCTGCTCGAGCAGTTCGCCAAATCCGCGTGGCTCAAGGTCATCCGGGGCGAGTTCGAGGGCAAGGAATACCTGGTCTTTGCGGGGACGACCAGCATCGGCAACAACGGCAGGAATACCATCGTGCTCTTCAAGGATAAGCTGGTGGGCGAGCATCACTGCGATATCATCCAGGAGGGCAACCGCTATGTGCTGGTAGACTGCGGCACCCCGCTCGGGACGGTGGTCAACGGCATGCGCGTCTCCCGGCATGTACTGCGGCAGGGGGATGCCATCGCCGTCGGCAACTCTGTGCTCGTGTTCAATATGAAGTAGGAGGCAGGCATGGCAAAGAAGGAAAAGCAAAAGGCGGCCGGGAAAAAGGCCGCCAAAAAGCAGAAACAGAAGGCGCTTTCCGCCCCCGAGGCCGAGGGCGCCCTGCCCCAGAATATCCTGCCCGTGGGCGAGCGGGTGCAGGGAAATAAGAATATCTATATCGCCCAGAAGGTCTACCGCCAAATCCATAAGTTCACCGAGGGCAAAACCGAGAACGAGAGCGGCGGCATTTTGGTGGGCGAGTTTGTGGAGGAGTTCGGCAAGCAGAATATCCTCATCGAGGGCTTCATCGAGGCAAAGCACTGCGAGGCCACGCCCCAGACGCTCACTTTCACCCACGAGACCTGGGAAGCCGTGGATAAGGAGATGGAGAAAAAGCACCAGGGCAAATCCATCGTGGGGTGGATTCATACGCACCCGGATTTTGGCATCTTCCTCTCCAATTACGATACCTTCATCCAGGAGAATTTCTTCAAAGAGGAGAACCAAATCGCCTATGTGATAGACCCAATTCGCGGCGAAGAGGGCTTCTATTTCTGGGAAGAGGGCAAAATCGAGCGCTGCCCGGGCTTCTATCTGTATGATAAGACGGGCGTGCCCATCAAGGCCCTAAGGGCAGAGCAGGAGGAGCCCCCGGCCGAGCCGGAAAAGGGCGGCGGCGTGCTGGCCGGCATCCAGACGGCCCTGCTCGTCGTGCTCTCGGCGGTGGTGGTCATGCTGGGGTTCCAGGTCATCTCGCTGAATGAACAGGTGAACCTGCTCAGCGCCAGCGTAGGCGGCTTGCTGGATGAAGCTAGGCTCAGCTTCGCTGTCATCGCCCAGGAGCAGCGGGGGATGGATGCGCGCATCTCAGCCATAGAGGATATGCTGGGCATCGCGCCCCAGGCTCCCTCGCCGGAGGCCTCCGCTGCCTTGCCGGAGCCTTCGATAGATGCACAGTCTGCTTCGCCGGAAACGAGCCCCGCGGCTTCCCAGCCCGCTCCCAGCCAGGAGGATACAAATGGATAAAACCGGGCATACCATGGAGGAATATATCGGCAAAATCTGCCCCTATTGCAAGACGGCTTTTGCAGAGGGCGATGAGATCGTGCAGTGCAGTGCCTGCGAGATGCCGCACCATAAGGACTGCTGGATCGAGAACCAGGGCTGCACGACCTTCGGCTGCCAGGGGACGATCCGCGGCCTGGACGGCCAGGCCTATAGCCAGATGATGGCCCAGGGCGCGCAGAGGGGCCAGCAGGCCGAGGCCTACCAGCGGCCGGTCTATGGGCAAAACGGCTATATGTTCGCCGGCCAGAGCCAGATGGCGGAGCGGCCGGCCTTTGGAGCGCAGTCCGCAGTCTATGGCGGCTCGGCGCAGGGAGCGGGCAAGCTCTGCCCAAATTGCGGCGCGCAAAATATCGGCGATTCTATCTTCTGCGCCCACTGCGGCGCCAGGATGGCCGGGGCCGATTTGGCCGGGCAGTCCCCGGAGCAGTACGCGTTTGGGCAAGCGCCTGCCCAAGGTTTGGCCGCACAAAATTTGGCAGGCCAGGCGGCGGCACCCGGCGCGCAGGGTTCGGCGCAAACCGCGTTCGGGCAGACGCCCGCTCAAGGTTCGCCCGCCCAATCCCAGCAAACCGCATCCACCGGCGCTTCTGCCGCGCAAACTGCATCCGGCCCCGCCCAGCCAATTTCGGGGCAGAGCGCGGCTGGCCAGTCCGTATCAGAGCAGTCCCAGTCCGGGCAGAGCGTCTCCAGTCAGTCCGTGCAAGCCGGGCAGAACACAGCGGCGCCCGGCCAAACTGCCCAGGCAGGGCAGGAAGCGGCCGCTGGCGCTCCCGTTTCGGCGCAGAACCAGGCGCCCAGCCAGGCAGAGCAGCTCTGCCCGGCCTGCGGCGCACGCAATCCCGCAGGATCGGCCTTCTGCTATGCCTGCGGCAGGCAGCTTGCAGGGCAGGCGGCCCCGGCTCAGGCCAGCGAGACCTTCTGCCAAAACTGCGGCGCCAAAAACCCGGCCGAAGCGGTGTTCTGCTATGGGTGCGGCGCAAGGCTCTACCGCCCGGGGCAGCAGAGTCAGCCCGGGCCGGATGCAGCGCATCCTTATGACGCCATCAGAAAGCAGGGCAGCCGCGCAAATCCTGCGGCCGGCGCAGGAGCGGCCGGGCAGGCCGCCCCGGCAGACGCGGCAGGCCCCGTCTGCCCAAAATGCGGCACGAAAAATGCCGCCCAGGCGGTGTTCTGCCAGGAATGCGGCGCC
Organism: Christensenellaceae bacterium 44-20; assembly: GCA_041223705.1. Lineage (NCBI taxonomy): Bacteria > Bacillati > Bacillota > Clostridia > Christensenellales > Christensenellaceae > Christensenellaceae bacterium 44-20. The sequence goes on along the minus strand of JBCLQU010000003.1, from coordinate 46,015 downwards.
AGGTTTAGCGGCGCGGTAGACCCTGCCCGGCCGTATGATGCCATCAGAAAGCAGGGGAGCCGGGGCCCGGCAGGGCAGGCGGGCGCTCCGGCGTATGGTGCGCCCAGCCAGGGAGCATACCGGCCCGCCGGGCAAACGCAAGCGGCCCCTTCGGCAAGTGCTCAGCCCTATGGCGCACCCTATGGCCAGAGCGCGTCCCGCCCGGCCAATCCGGCGGCGGCCCAATCCGGCGGCCAGCCCTATGGCGCTTACGGCGCGGCGCAGAGCGCGGGTGCCTATGGCGCGGGAGCGTCCGGAAGCGCGCAGAGCGGCGGCGCCCGGCAAGGCCAGGCGGCCCCAGTCTATACCCCGCCGCTGGGGACGTACCGCGTCCCTTCCTATGCCATTCCCCAGCCCAGAAGTGCCGCCCCGCCCACGCCCGAGGAATTTGCCGAGGAAAGAAGGTTGTTTCTTGGCAAAAATGAGGTATACTATGAGAAGAAGTTTGCGCAGCTGCAAGGCGGCCAGCTGACCTGGAACTGGGCGGCCGCCTGCTTTACCTCCTTCTGGTTCATCTACCGCAGAATGTATCTTTGGGGCTATCTCTCGCTGCTGGGGCAGATTATCCTGGCGGCGGTGCTGGTCTATGCCTGGCCCGTGGCCCCGCTGCTGGCCTGCATTCTCTTCGGCATGTTCGGCAACAGGATCTATCTGGGCCATGTGGAGAAGGAGATGAAGCTGGTCCAGCGGCTGAGCAAACAAAACCGGCTTATCGAGTATGCGGATAAGGGCGGCGTGCGCCTGGCGCATCCCCTGATCGCAGGCACAATCATCGGGGTCTACCTCATCGCGCTGCTCTGCTCGCTGTATATCTAAGGAGTTAGCTTGAACCAAGAAGATTTTGAGATTACGTTTCTATCCGGAGAAGAGGCCCCGCGCCGGCAGTGGGAAATCCCCAAAAACGCCGTGCAGGTCGGCGAGATCGCGGAGGGGGATTTGCGCCTGTATATCGGCCAGGAGCTGCTGCATCAGATGGATGCCCTGGCTGGCTTGGATTTGCGCCGGGAGACGGGCTGCTTTCTGGTGGGAGACTATCTGGAGCAGGATGGCCGGCTCTGCGCCATCGTCGCCGGGTTTATCGAGGCGCGCTATGCCGATGCCTCTTCCGCCTCGCTGACGTTTACGCACGAGACCTGGCAATACGTCTCGTCCCAGCTGGAAGAGCATTTTGCCGGTATGCGCATTTTGGGCTGGCAGCATACCCACCCGGGCTACGGCGTGTTTTTGTCCCAGCACGACCTGTTTATCCAGGAGAATTTTTTCAACCTGCCCTATCAAATCGCCTATGTGATAGACCCAATCCAGGGGCACCGTGGCTTTTTCGGGTGGAAGCAGGGCAGAATCTGCCCGCTCTCGGGCTACTATGTCTTTGGCAATCTCGGCGAGGAAATCCGTCTGCTGCCCGGCGCAGAGCGCGCGCCGGGGAAGCCCAAAAAGAAGCGGCGTTGGTGGCTCTTTCTGCTCCTATTCCTGCTGGCGGTTTTTCTCGCCGCGGCCACGGCCGGTACGATTCTCTTCGCGCGCAGCCAGAGCGAGCAGTCCCAGAAGGGCGGCGGCTCCCGGCCGGGCATGATGGAGCTGGCAGAGCCGGCGCAGCCGGATGGAGCGCTTTCCCCACAGTAAAAAGGAGCAGTTTTGCTCCTTTTTTGATTGGGAAAGGCCAAGGGCGGTAAGTAACCATGGGGGCATGGCTTAACAGCGCGGCGCAAAAGGCCAAGGGCCCCTCTTAACCATGGGGCTCCGCCCCATACCCCCCTCTAAAAAAGAGAGATACGGGTTAGGCCCAAAAGCGATAAAAGCCAAAAAATCCTGCCGCCCCAATGCCAGGAAGCAGAGCTTTGGGAAAAGCGCCTGATAGTATGATGGCATGCACAGCTAGGGAGCCCGCCCGCTCTTTTATGGCATGGTGCAAAAAAGGGCCGTGAAGCCACGCTCTACCCCCTTTTATTTTTCACGGGGGTATGGGGGCTATGCCCCCATGATAAAGAATCGCCCTTGACCTTTTGCCCCCGTGTTCACCCGCAGCCCGGAGGCATGAAAAAAGACCGGGCATTGCCCGGCCTTTTTCTCGCCTGATATTTTGTTTGCGCCTTCCTATTCCGCCTGCGCCTGCCCCTGTGGCTCTGCCTGCGCCTGCTCCGCCCGAGCGGCCCGCTCGGCTTCGCGCTTTGCCAGCTTGGCGTTTTGCAGATTGTAGCAGACCACCGCCCCGATGACGACGGCCGCCCCGGCCAGCGCGATGAGGCTGGGCAGCTCGCCGTAGAAAATGGCGACCCAGACCGGGTTCAAGATGGGTTCCAGCGCCGAAACCAGGCTGGCAGCCACGGGCGGCGTCTCCCGAAGCCCCTTGGAGAGGCAGAGGAAGGCCGCGCCCTGCTGAACCACGCCCAAAACCACGATGCTCATGACGGGCGCAAAGCTAAAATCCGTCTCCTGCAGGATGAACGGAATGCCCAGCACGGCGCAAAAACTGTGCGTGATGACCATAGAGGAGAGAGAATCGCCCTGGGGGAAAGCCTCCATCATGAAGACGACGGCGTAAAACGCACCCGAGCCCACGGCCAGCAGGTTGCCCAGCATGCCGCCGCCCGAAAGCCCGTCGATGAAAAACAAAATGATGCCGCCAAAGACCACGGCGCAGGTGAAAATATCCAGCTTTCTGGGTTTCTGGCGGAAGAAAATCCACATGAAAAGGATGATGAAGATGGGCGCGGTAAACTGCAAAATGATGGCGCCCGCCGCGGTGGTCAGCTGGTTGGCGTAGACGTAGAGTATCATCTCGCCCAGCAGGCAGACCGAGCCCAGCAGAACCTGCTTGTTGACGACCAGCTTATGGTGCGTCGCCTTCATATAGCAGGAGAGGATGACAGCGGAAATCAGCGCCCGGCCGCCGTTGATGGAGAGCGCGTTCCAGGGGACCATTTTGAGGAACAGCCCGCCGATGCTAAAGCAGATGGCCGAGAGCAGGACAAAGATGACGCCGTGATTTTTCTTTTTCGCAGTTTCCAAGATAACCCTCCCAGGGCAGGCAAGCCCGGTGAATTTGGCCGGCGGGAGGGCCCCGCGCGCCCGTAGGTACCATATCATGGCGGGAAATTTTTGTCAACCAAAGGGCGGCAGGCGTGGGGCAAAGGAGGCCAAGGGCGATAGGTAAACATGGGGGCATTGCCCCCATACCCCGGTGAAAAATAGAAGGGGGTGGGTCCATGATGAAGAGGGACACCTGTTTTCTTACCGCCCTATTTTCCACGTGGTTTGCCAACCGCGCGGCTTGACGCGCCCGCTCGGCCGCGGGTAAAATAGGAGAAAACGAGCAGAAGGGAGAAAAGCCATGCTGGAATACAAGTTCGATACGCAGCTTTTAATCGAGGGGGAGCATTTGGATGAGGACGCGATAAACGCCTATATCCGCGGGCATTTCGAGGGCGACTGCCTGCTGGCCGTGGGCAGTGAAAGCCTCATCAAGATTCATTTCCACACCAACCGCCCGGGGCAGGTTCTGGACTATTGCGCCTCTCTGGGCGAGGTTTACGATGTCGTAGTCGAAAACATGGAGCGCCAGGCGAAGGGGCTGCAAGGGTAGGGGAGCGGCCAAGGTCAAGGGCGTTCCTTTATCATGGGGCTGCGCCCCATACCCCTTTGCTGATGATGGTAAGAGGACGGCGCGAAAGGAAAGCGCGTGCGCCGGACGGGGCATAAAAGAGCATTTGTTCCCTGATAAGCTGACTTCCGGCTTCGTGCGCGGAGGAGACAAGCCCTGCTATCCCGTCAATCGGAGGCAGCTCTGCCCATACTCCAACACAAAAAGGGGCAAATACAATACCATCCGGCAGATATGCGCCGCGCCCGCATCCCTGCCCCTGTTCCTGGAGGTTTGCCCGGGGTGGCGGGGTGGACGCTATTGGCTTTTTATTATCCCAAGCAAGAGGGCGGGCAGTGCCCCATGGCTAAGAGAAGCCCTTGCCTTCCCCCTATTTCTCCATCATCCCTGGCTCTTTTTCCCCCGCGTCTTTTGTTGCCATAGTCAAAAGAGGCGGCTGGCCCTGCGCCCCCATGGTTAAGAGAGGCCCTTGCCCTGTTTTACGCACCCCATGATATAACGAAGAGCGCTTGGCCCTGCGCATATCCCGCGCAAAACCGAGCGCTCTTTTTGTTGCCCTGTTTTCTAAATCATGGGGTATGGGGGCTTTGCCCCCATGTTTACCTATCGCCCTTGACCTTAACGCCCTTCGCCCTGCCCCCATGTTACAGCCCTTGGCCTTTCCTTCTCCCGCCTACTGCGCGTCGTTGGGGAACACCATGCCGCACTGCCGGCGAATCTCGTCCATCACGCCCAGCGCGCAAAGCGTGCGCTCGTTGTAGCGCTCCGCCCCTGCGCCGCCCTGGCCGATGAGGTCGATAAAGGCCTGGAGCTCGTATTTCATGTCCTCGCCAAACGGCGTCGCCGAAATGGGCAGCTCGCGGATTTTCTCCTCGCCGCTCCTGCGGGTGTTGTATTTGATGCTAACCCGGTCGGGCGTGCTGCAAAAACTAATGACCATCAGGCCGTCCTCGCCCTGAATCTCGCTCAAATTGTTGGTGTCGGCCACTTTGGAAGTGAAAACCGTGGCCAGCATTCCGGGGTAGGTGCAGGTCGCGGTGAGCACGGCGTCCAGCCCGTTTTCCAGCTTGATGACATCCGCGTTGACCTTTTCCGGCGCGCCGAACAAATCCGCCATGATGTTCACCGCGTAAACCCCAAGGTCCATCAGCGCCCCGTTGCACATCTCCGGCCGGAACGCGTTTTCGATGATGCCCTTTTTGAAGTTGTCGTAGCGGGAAGAATAGGCGCCGCAGGTCAGGATAACCCGGCGAATCTTGCCCAGCTCTGCAAGGCCCTGGCGAATCAGCTCCAAATCCGGGTTGAAGGCGATGCGGATGGCCTCCAGGCAGACCAACCCCTTCTGCTCCGCCAAATCCAGCATCTCGCGGTACTCTCTCTGGTTGGCCGCGGCGGATTTCTCCACCAGCACATGCTTGCCCGCGGCCAGCAGCTTCATAGCGTAGCCGTGGTGCGTGAAGTTGGGCGTCGCGATATAGACGGCGTCCACATCCGGGCAGGCGGCCAGGTCGTCCACGCTGGTAAACCAGCGCTTGGCGCCCCATTTTTTGGCAAAGGCCTTGGCGTTCTCCTCATTTCTGGAGCAGACCGCCTCCAGCGCAAAGCCCGTGCAGTGCTGGCTGGCCTCCAGCAGATATTCCGTGATAAAGTTGGTGCCGATTGTCGCAAGGCGTACCATTTTGTTCCCTCCTAAACTGAAATTTCCCTTTGCAGCGGCGTTTTTCGCGCCCAGCCGCGTTCAAATCCACTTTCAGTATAAGGCAAAAAGCGCCCTGCGTCAATTTGGGTGGAAAAAATCCAGGCGGTGTAGTAAACTATAATAGAAGAAGAGGCGCCCGCTTTTTGGAGGAAGGCGCCGAAAACGAGGTTTGGCATGGAGCGAAAGAAGATTGCCGTCGGCATGTCCGGCGGGGTGGATTCCGCCGTAGCCGCCTTTTTGCTCAAAGAGCAGGGGCACGATGTTACGGGAATTTTCATGAAAAACTGGGATGAGCAGGCCGAGGGAAGCGAGGAGTGCACGGCCGCCGAGGATTTCGACGACGTCCGCGCTGTCTGCGACCACATCGGCATCCCTTATTATACCGTCAATTTCACGCAGGAATACTGGGAGCGGGTTTTCTCGATTTTCCTGAAAGAATACCAGGCTGGGCGCACGCCCAACCCGGATGTGCTGTGCAACCGGGAGATTAAGTTCGCGGCATTTCTGGATTTTTGCATGCAGACGGGCGCCGAGTATATGGCCACCGGGCACTACTGCCGCCTTGGCCGGGAAAACGGAGAAACCCAGCTGTTAAAGGGGCTGGACCCGGGCAAAGACCAGAGCTATTTTCTCTGTATGCTCACCCAGCAGCAGCTGGCCCCGGCTATGTTCCCGGTGGGAGATTTGCAGAAGGAACAGGTGCGCGCCATCGCGGAAAAGGCCGGCCTGCCCGTGGCAAAAAAGAAGGATTCCACAGGCATCTGCTTCATCGGCGAGCGCAGGTTCCGGGAGTTTTTGAAGCAGTATCTGCCCGCCCGGCCGGGGGAGATGCGCACGCTCTCGGGCAAGGTGGTCGGCCGGCACGAGGGGCTGATGTATTATACTCTGGGCCAGCGGCGGGGGCTGGGCATCGGCGGCGCGGGCAACGGCCAGCGCTGGTTTGTGGTGCAAAAGGATTTGGAGCGCAACATTCTATACGTCGAGCAGGGCGCAGACAGCCCGGCTCTTTATTCCAGCCGCTGCAAGACAGAGCCCTTTCACTTTATCAGCCCGCCGGAGCAGAGCGAGTTTGCCTGCACCTGCCGCTACCGCTACCGCCAGCCAGACCAGCAGGTGCGCGTATTCGTGCAGGAGGGCGGCGAGGTGGTCATCGAATCTCGGGAGCCCCAGCGGGCGGTAACCCCCGGGCAATACGCCGTGCTCTATCAGGGGGATGTCTGCCTGGGCGGCGGGGTCGTCTCAGAGCTTGATTGCTAAGGGCGGCTCGCCTCATCCTCCCTTCCTCATGGGCGGGATAGGACGCGGGGTCAAGGCCAAGGGCCATTTTTAGCCATGGGGCAAAGCCCCATACCCCATAATCGGGAAGGGGAATGCCCTCGCCTACTGAGCGGCGCGTCCTGCCGCTTTTGCACTATCCACTCTATTTATAATAAGAGGGGGTATAGGGGCGTTGCCCCCATGTCTACCATCGTCCTTTTGATAAGAAATTTGATAAAGAGAGGCAAACATGAAAAAATATAAAACAGCGGCAATTCTCATGCTTATCCATGGCGGTATGATAGAGCTGGGCGGCGGGCTGGCGGCGCTTTTGGCGCAGTTTTTGCCGGGCGGCGCGGCACAGATGGATGCTTATTTTGGCTTTTGCATGCCCTATTTGCAGGAGAATTTGAACCTGGTGCTCCTCATGGGCGGCATCTATGGCGCTCTGCGGGTGACAGCCGCGGTTGGGCTGCTCAAAAACCGCTTGTGGGGGCTGGCTCTTGGCATCATCAACTGTGTGGTTACGCTGGCGCTGATGATATTCATGCTTCCCGCAGGCATTCTGGATGGCATCCTGGCGGGCAGTGCACTGCTGCTTATGCTTTGGCAGTATTTCGGCCAGAGGGAAATTGGCGGCATAGCAAAATGACGGGCGGCCAAAGGCAAATGCGTTCCCGTTTTCTGCTCTCCCAAGGTCAGGGGCAATGGCAGTCATGGGGCAAAGCCCCATACCCCATATAAAAATATGGGGCAAATGCAGATGCTTTTGGTCTGGCAGGGCTTGAGGCAAGTCCAATCCAATCAATTATTCTTTGTCGGTTTTTTGCCCGCCGCTGTGTCCTGCAAAAGCGGCACAAGGAGCCGTTCCTGCACTATTTTCATTATAATGGGGGGTATGGGGGCCTGCCCCCATGTTTACCCATCGCCCCTGACCTTAACAGAAAGAAGGAACTTCAGATGAAACCATATGTCCCCTCCTGCGAGGAAGAGGCGCGCTATCTGGCGGCCTACGACCCGAGCAAATACAAAAACCCCGCCGTAACCGCGGATGTCGCGCTGTTTGGGCGCGAAGGCGATGCGCTTTTCCTGCTGCTCATCCGCCGGGGCGGCTATCCCTATAAGGGCTATTTCGCCCTGCCCGGCGGGTTTGTCGATATCGCGGAATCTGTGCCCGCTGGCGCCGCCCGGGAGCTTTTCGAGGAAACAGGCTGCTCCGGCCTTCGGCTGCATGAATGCGGCGTGCTCTCCGAGCCTGAGAGGGACCCTCGCCAGCGCGTCATCTCGGTGGTCTACTGGGCGGCGGCAGAGCGCTCTGCCCTGGCCCCGGCCGCCGGAGACGATGCCGCAGCCGCCGAGTGGTTCGCCTTTTCGGATTACTCCTGCCAGGAGCAGCCGGATGGCCGCCTGCACCGCTATACTCTCTCGGGCAGCCAGGTGCTGCATATCGCCCTGCGGGAATATTGGCAGGATGGCATTTTGCAGTATGAATCCCTAGGAGACGATTTGGCAAACGACCACGCCCAGGCCTGCCTTTGGGCCTATCTGGGCTATTCGCGGGGAAACGGGCGGGGCTAGCGGCCTGCCCAGGCAGAAACGCCCAAATCTTAGCATAGAAATAAAATGGCGCGCCTTTGGCGCACACATATCAGGAAGGAAACAAGACGCATGGAAAGCAAAGTAGTCATTTTAGCGGCAGGCGAGGGAACCCGGATGAAGTCCAAAATGCCAAAAGTGTTGCATCGCTGCGCGGGAAAGAGCCTGGCAGCATGGGTCGCAGAGGCGGCCGGGGCGGTGTGCAGCCGCCCGGTCATCGTCATCGGCAGCGGCGGCGATGCCGTCCGGCAGGCGCTGGGCGAGGGCTGCGATTATGCCGTCCAGGAGCAGCGCCTGGGCTCGGGCCACGCCGTGATGGCCGCAAAGCAGCATCTGGCAGGCAGTGAATATACCGTGGTGCTGGCCGGGGATATGCCGCTCATCCGGGGGCAGTCCATCAAAAGCCTGCTGGCTTCCGCCCGGGGCGGGGATTTTTCCTGCATGATGCTCACGGGCTACGTCCAGAACCCCAAGGGCTATGGGCGCATCCTGCGGGATGAGATTGGCAGCGTGGTCGGCATCGTGGAGGAAAAGGACGCGACGGATTTCCAGCGCTCCATCTGCGAGGTCAACGTCTCGGTCTACTGCTTTAAGACGGCAGACCTGCTCTTTGCCCTGGATAAATTGCAGCCGGCCAACGCCCAGGGGGAATACTACCTCACAGACTGCGTGAAAATTCTGCACGACGCAGGCAAGAAGGTCGGCGGGCAGCCGGTGGCAGACCTCACCGAGTGCATGGGCGTGAACGACCGCGTCCAGCTCGCCGAGGCCGAAGCCCTCATGCGCCGGCGCATCAACGAGGCGCATATGCGCGCCGGGGTTACGCTGATAGATCCCGCGCAGACATATATCAGCCCCGAGAGCGAGATTGGCGCGGATACCGTCATCTATCCCGGCGTGATTTTGGAAGGCGCTTGCCGCATTGGCAGCGGGTGCACGCTCTATCAGGGCAGCCGGCTCACGGATAGCCAGGTCAAAGACGGCGCGACGGTGGAAAACTCCGTGCTGCAAAGCGCGGTGGTCGGCCGCCAGAGCAAAGTTGGCCCGTATGCCTACCTGCGGCCGGGGACGGTCATCGGCGATGGCTGCCGGGTGGGGGATTTTGTGGAGCTGAAAAATGCCCTGGTGGGCAACGGCACCAAGATTTCGCATTTGACGTATGTGGGCGATGCGGAGCTGGGAGAGGAAATCAACATCGGCTGCGGCGTGGTGTTCGTCAACTACAACGGCAAGCAGAAGTTTAAGACCAAAGTAGGCGACCGCGCCTTCATCGGCTGCAATACCAACCTCGTCTCCCCGGTCAATGTGGGCGAGGGGGCGTATATCGCCGCCGGGGCGACGGTAACCAAAGACATCCCGGCAGATGCGCTGTGCATCGCCCGGGCCCGGGAAGTCATCAAGCCGGGCTGGGCCAAGGGAAGATATAAATAAGCCACCAATTTTGAACAAAGGAAGAAAAAAGCAATGTATCTCATCGCCGGCCTGGGAAATCCCGGCCTGAAATACCGCAAAACACCGCACAACGCCGGCTTTATGGCGCTGGATGCCCTGGCAGATGCGCTGGGCGCGCGGTTTACGAAAAAGGGGAACGGCAAAGTGACTGAGGCGCGCATCGGCGGGGAAAAGGTCCTGCTGGTCAAGCCGCAGACTTTTATGAACCTCTCGGGAGACTGCATCGCGCCGCTGGCGGCCTATTATAAGATTCCGAGCGAGCATATTGCCGTCTGCTACGACGACAAGGATTTGCCCATGGGCAAGCTGCGCATCCGGGCCGAGGGCAGTGCGGGCAGCCATAACGGCATGAAGAGCATCATCGCCCGGCTGGATACGCAGAATTTCCCGCGCATCCGCATGGGCATCGGTGCGCCCCAGGGTATCCGGCTGATGGACTATGTCCTGCATAAGCTCTCGCGGCAGGAGCAGGCCGTCTATGCGCAGATGGCGCAGGATGCGGCGCAGGCGGCCATTCTGCTGGTGCGCGAGGGGCTGGCGGCGGCTCAGCAGAAATATAGCTTTAAGGCGCATTAGGCTCTTGTATTTTGGGCGGCGGCGTGGTATCATGCTCTCACTCGCCGGGAAAAGGACAGGGTAGACATGGGGGCAAGCCCCCATACCCCTTTTTATACGATATAAAAAACAGTGGGCGCAGAAAGTGCATCTGGCGGGCATCTGCTTTGAGCCAAAACCATTCCATTCCCCTTTGTCGTATTGGGGTATGGGGCGGAGCCCCATGATTACTCAGCGCCCTTGACCTTGGCCGGGCAGGAGCAGGGGAGAGCATTTGCTCTCTGAAAAGCTGATAAACTGACCGCGTGCAGAGCTAAAAGGTTTCTGCATTCTATCAATCGAGTATAAAAAACGCGCAGGCAAAACCGCTTTGCGCGCGTCTTTGTCTGCCCTGGCGCGCCCGCGCCCGGGCTTTGTGCGCAAAAAAGAAACGGAAGGAAGCGGCAAGCATGAATATTTTGCTGGAGACAATAGAGAAACTGCCCGAAACGGCGGCCCTGAAGCAGGCCATCGCAAAGGGCCGCCTGCCCTGTTCCCTGGCGCGAGTGGCGGCCGGCGCGCGCCAGCATCTGGCAAAAAGCATCTCGGGCGGGCGGGATGTGCTCTTTGTCTGCGCCACGGAATACGAAGCCCGCCAGCGCTTTTCCGAGTATATCTATGGCAATAAAATCCTGCTGCCTGCCCCGCAGACCGAACTGCGGCCGGTGGAAACCCGGGGCGAAGAGTTGGCAGGCGAGCGCATCCGGGCGCTCTGCCAGATGCAAAAGGGGGGCAGCGTGGTCTTTTTGTCCATGGATAGCCTGCTTTTCTCCATGCGCCCGGCGGCCGAGTTCTACGGCCGGTTTCTGCGCCTGGCTCCGGGAACGGTTTTCCCGCCGGAAAAGCTGGCCGAGGCGCTGGTGGCCCTGGGCTACGAAGGCTGCGCCATGGTGGAAGGCCCGGGGCAGGTCTCGGGGCGCGGCGAGATTATGGAAGTTTTCCCGCCGGATGCCAAAGCGCCCTATCGCCTCACCTTTTTCGACGACGAAGTTGAGAGCATCCGCTCCTTCGATACAGATTCCCAGCGCTCGTTCGGCGCAGGGGAAGCGCAGGTTTGCATCCCGCCGGCGGCAGAATTCTGCCTGAATGGGGAGGCTCGGCAGGCGCTGGAGCGCTATCTCACCGGGCACGGCGGCGAGGGTGTGGAGAGCTTCCGGGCCCGCTATCTCTTCGAACTTTCCGAGCGGGGCACCTTTGCCAATATCGAGGCCTATGCCGGCCTCCTGCCCGGAAAAACCAGCGTCCTGGAATATGCCAAAAACCCGCTGCTGCTTTTTGATGGCAGCGTGCGCGTCTTGGAGGAACAGAAAAAGCGCATGGAGAGCCGCGCCGCCATGCTCCAGGAAATCTTGGTAGACGGCGGCGCCTTTGGCTGCGAGGCGCAGGCCTGGGCGGGTGCCGAGAATTTTCTGGAGCAGAATAAAGAGCGCTGCCTGGATTTGGAGGATATCCGTCAAAACAAGCTGCTGGCAGGGCAGGTGCTGGATTTTGCCATGCGCAGCACAGTCGGCTTTGGCGGCAGCCTGGAGCGGCTGGCCGAGGCGGCCAAAACCCGGGCAGAGGCGGGCTGGCAGGTCTATCTGATGGCCGGCGGCCGGGCGGCCAAGCTCTCGGAATCCCTGGCAGAGCTGGGCGTGCTTGCCCCGGTGGCCTCCGAGGCCGGCGCCAGCATCACCTGCGTCCCGCTGATGGTGGAAGAAGGGCTGGAAATCTCGGGTGCAAAGCAGGTCTTTTTCTCGGAGATGGATATTTTCGGCGCCAAGGCCCGGGGCAAGGCCAAGCGCCAGAAGAAGAAAACCGCGCCCACCCTGCTGGCTGATCTGCGCGCCGGCGATCTCGTGGTGCACGAGGTGCATGGCAAAGGGCGGTATAACGGCCTGAAAACCATGGAAGTGGCCGGGGCCAGCGCGGAGTATATGGAAATCGAATACCGGGACGGCGATAAGCTGTATATCCCAACGGCGCAGATCGGCCGGGTGGATAAATACGTCGGCCCGGAGGAGGGCACCCCGCGGTTAAATAAGATGGGGGGCAAGGAGTGGGAGAGCGCCAAGGCAAAGGCGCGCTCCTCGGTGAAGGAGCTGGCCGAGGATCTCGTGGCCATCTACCGGGAGCGGGGCGTGCGCCCGGGCTACCGCTTCTCGCCGGATACCGTCTGGCAGCGGCAGTTCGAGGATAACTTCGGCTATACCGAGACGCCCGGCCAGATGGAGAGCATCGAGCAGATTAAGCGGGATATGGAGAGCAGCAAAATCATGGATCGCCTGCTGCTGGGCGACGTGGGCTATGGCAAAACCGAGGTCGCCATGCGCGCCTGCTTCAAGGCCTGCATGGATTCTAAGCAGGTCGCCGTGCTCGTGCCCACAACGCTGCTGGCCCGCCAGCACTATGCAACCTTCAAAGAGCGCTTCCAGGGCTTTCCCGTGCGCATCGAGATGCTCTCCCGGTTTACCAAGCACCCGAAAACTGTGCTGGATAACCTTGCCACCGGCCGCACGGATATCGTCATCGGGACGCATAAACTGCTCTCCAAAACCGTGCATTTCAAAAACCTCGGCCTGCTGGTTATCGATGAGGAACAGCGCTTTGGCGTCTCGCATAAGGAGCGCATCAAGGATTTCAAGCGGGATGTGGATGTCTTAACCCTCACGGCCACGCCCATCCCGCGCACGCTGGAAATGGCCATGACGGGCATCCGGGATATGAGCACCATCGATACCCCGCCCGAAGATAGAAAAGAAGTGCAGGCCTATGTCGTGGGGTTCGATTGGGGGCTGGTGCGCGATGCCGTAACAAAAGAGCTGGCCCGGGGCGGGCAGGTGTACTTCGTCTGCCGGCGCATCGAGCAGATGGATGCCCTGGCCGCAGGGCTGAAGCGGGCCGTGCCCGAGGCCCGGGTTGTCATGGCGCATGGGCAGATGGGCGAGCAGGAGTTCGAGGCCGCGGTTACCAGCTTTGTCGAGCGGGAATACGATGTTTTGCTGTGCACGACCATCGTGGAATCGGGCATTGATATCCCGGCCGTCAATACCATCATCGTCTACGAGGCGGATAAATTCGGCCTGGCCCAGCTCTATCAGCTCAAAGGCCGGGTGGGCAGAAGCCGCCTGAGGGCCTATGCCTATTTCACGTATCTGGGCGGCGAAGTGCTGAATGAAACAGCCGCAAAGCGCCTGGAAGCCATCCGGGAATTCACCCAGTTTGGCAGCGGCATGAAAATTGCCATGCGGGATCTGGAAATCCGGGGCGCGGGCAACGTGCTCGGGGCCGAGCAGAGCGGCCATATGGCGGGCGTCGGGTATAGCCTGTACTGCAAGATGGTCAAAGAGGAAGTCGCCCAGGCCATGGGCCAGCCCCTGCCCAGGGAGAACGAGACTTCCGTCGAGCTCTCGGAAAACGCCTTCATCCCCTCTGGCTATATCAGCGACGAGGGCCTCAAGCTGGATATGTACCGCCGGGTGGCCGAGGCGGATACCCTGGAAAAAGCCCGCTCCGTCCGGGAAGAATTCGCGGATCGGTTCGGCCCGCTGCCAAAAGAGGTGGAAAACCTGCTGGGCGCCTCTGTCATCCGGGGCTTCGCGGGCCGGGCGGGCATCGCCTCGGTGGTGCGCGGGCGGGATAGCATCGTCCTGCGCTTCGATCCCAATTCCGCCGTGGATCTCCGCAAACTCTCGGCCCTGTGCGCGGGCAACTCCCGGCTCATGCTGCGCCGCAGTACGCCTCCCGCCGTGGTTTTCCAGCTAAAGGGCGCCGGCGGCTACCGCCAGCTTCTCCAGGTTTTGGAGCAAATAAGGCATTGCATAAGCGCGCGCAATCAAGTATAATAGGGGGAAGGATTCCATAAAGGAGTTTTGATTATGCGAAAGAAAATAGTGGCCCTGCTCGCGGCGGTTTTGCTGCTGCTCAGCGCATCTGCCTGCCATATGGTCTATGTCGATCAGGAAAAAGACTATGCGCAGGTGGTGTTCTCCGTCAACGGCAAGGAGTATACCAAAGGCGATATCATGAAGCTGTACGAGGCCTACCGCAATACCTATGGCCTGACGGATGAAAACCAGGAAACCCCGGCGTATATCGGCAATTACCACCAGGTGCTGGATCAGATTTATACCGAGCTGCTCGAGCACGAGCTCATCTTGCAGTATGGCAGTGAAATCGGCATTACGGGCCTGACGGACGAGCAGATGGAAGGCGTGTATAGCGACCTCGCCCAGATGGAAGAGATGCTGGAAACCTCCGTGCGCACGACGGTAGAAGACGAGGCCGAGAACGACCCGACCATCGATATCGAGGCGGAAGTCGCCCGGCAGCTGGAAGAGCGCCGCGCCTACTACGGCCTTTCCACCGGCGAATACCAGGAGCGCATCGAGAAAGAGGCCCTGCGTTCTGCCGTGCGCAAATACCTGGAAGAGAACTACGTCCCCAGCGAGGAAGACGTCCAGAGCTTTTACGATACCAACCTGGCAGACCAGAAGCGCCTGCTGGAAGAGGATATGGGCAACTTCTCAGTCTTTGCCCGCAGTAACCTGACCATGTATATCCCGGCTGGCCTGCGCTATGTGCACAGCATCCTCATCGCCATCCCGACGGATGCCCGCAGCGAGATTCTGCGGCTGCGCGCTGGCAGTGAGGAAGATAAGCAAAAAGCCCAGGAACTGCTGGATGCCGAGCTTGCCAAAGTCGAAGCCCGGGCCCAGGAGTGCTATGCAAGGCTCCAGGCCGGCGAGGATTTTGAAAAGCTGCTGGATGAATACGGCGACGACCCGGGCATGAAGCCGGGTGCCGTCAACCGGGAGAGCGGCTATATCCTCTATAAAGAAGACGAGAGCTACGACAAGGATTTCATGCAGGCCGCTTTCGCGCTGGAAAAAGCCGGCGATGTGAGCCCGCTGACGCCCTCGGCCTTCGGCTACTATATCATCCGCATGGATGGCGAAACCCAGGAAAAGACGCTTTCGCTGGAAGAGTGCCGCGAAAATATCCAGACTTATATCAAAAACGAGATGGCGCAAAACGCCTATGGCGATAAGATTCAGCAGTGGAAGCGCCAGGCGGATATTGTGGAGTATAAAGACAGGCTCTACTAGAGCCGGCAGAAAAGAGGGCTTCGGCCCTCTTTTTTATCCGGCTGTTTTGCAGGCCGGAAGAGAGGCGCCGCATGCTTGCGGCGCGCCCGCGTTTGGAGGAGCGTTTATGCTGGAAAAAATACTGGAAAAGAAAAGCTGGCTGGAGGAGATTGCCGGGAGCGGTTTGCCCGTGGCCGTCTATGGTATGGGCAACGGCGCGGACAAGCTGTTCGCATTTTTGGAGCGGCAGGGCATCCGGCCGGCCTGCGTGTTTGCCAGCGACGAGTTTGTCCGGGGGCAGAGCTTCCGGGGCTACCCCGTGCTGCGCTATCAGCAGGCCGCAGAGCAGTATGGCGAAATGAACATCCTGCTGGCCTTCGCGACGGATTTGCCCCAGGTCATGGCGCGCATCCGAGAAATTGCCGAAAAAATGCCGCTGTTCTGCCCAAGCTTTTCCGTGGCCGGGGAAGCGTGCGCCGACCGGCAGTTTTTGCAGACCCACGCCCCGCAGATAGAGCAGGCCTATGCCGCCCTGGCCGACGAGGATTCCCGCAAAACCTTCCGCGGCGTGGCCGAGTTTCAGCTGACCGGCCGCCTGGGCGCGCTGGACGCCGCCAGCCAGCCCCGCTCCCAGAGCCTGGCGCTGCTGCATCTCTCAAAAGAAGAAATCTATGCGGATCTCGGCGCCTACCGGGGGGATACCCTGCTGGAATTTCTGGAGCTGGCCGGGGATTACCGGCAGATTTTCGCCGTCGAGCCGGATGCCAAAAACTTCGCCAAGCTGGAAGCGCTCATAAGGCGCCTGGGTCTGCGCCATGCCGTGGCAAAAAATAACGCGGTTTCGGATGCGGCGCGCAAAGTCTGTTTTGGCAGCCCGGGCGGCAGAAGCTCCGCCATCGGCCGGGGCAAGGGGGAAGTGCTGGCGCTGCCCCTGCTGGAGCTGACGCACGGCCAGATTCCGACGTATGTCAAGATGGATATTGAGGGTGCCGAAGCCGCGGCCCTGCGGGGCATGGAGGGCGTGCTGGCCGATCATGCGCCCAAACTGTTTGTCTCGGCCTATCACCGCATAGAGGATTATTTCTCCCTGCCCCTGCAAATCCTCCGGGCGCAGCCGGGCTACCGCATCTATCTGCGCAAATCTCCCTACTACCCGGCCTGGGAAGTCAATCTCATCTGCCTGCCGCGGTAAAAGCGGGCGGGGAGGGGGAAGGTCAAAGGCGATAGGTAAACATGGGGCTCCGCCCCATACCCCATTTGAAAAATGACTGCACGCGGATGATAAAACAGGGAAATTTTTCTTAGTTCACGCCCGTCGCACTGTCCTTTTATCCTGGCTCATATGGGTTTTACCCCTATGGTAAATACTCGCTTTTCCCGAATTGTTCTCTTATCCTATCTTAATAGGGGGCGGATTCGCTCCATGGCCAAGTCCTGCCCTTGCCTTTCTCCTCCACGCCGCCGAGAACCCTTTTATCCCAAAACAAATGCCTTCTCATCCTCTGCCTGCTGCATGACCCTTTTTTCGTGCTGTCTTTTTATCCCGTCCCAGTAAGGGGGTATGGGGGCTTGCCCCCATGTTTACCAAAAGCCCTTGACCTTGTCCCTTCGCCCTTGCCCTTATTTTCCGCAAAAAAAAAGAAAGAGCCCAGCTCTTTCTTTTTTGTCCGCTTATAAATCGTCCGCGTCCTGCACAGGCTTTTCATACGGGTTTTCCGGCATGCCGGTGTAGCTGCCCAGCGGGTCTGTCTTGCTGGGCTGTTTGTCCGTAACCTCGGCAACCTTGTTCTGAATGGCCTGTTTTTTCTTCTCGCTGATTTTTCGCATACTTCCTCCTGTTGTTATTGCTCCATTTGTGCGCCCAAAAACCCGGCGACGACCTCCGCGCCGCGCATCTCCGTCTCGCCCGGCCGGTGGCTGCCCTGGTAGAGCAGGAAAACGCCGCCGATGGCCTGCCCCTCGCAGATGATGGGCCGGATCACCTGCCCGCTGTAGGCCGCCGCGTCCTCCTCGTAAACCGGGATGCACTCGGCGCCGCCCAGCAGCAGGGTCTTGCGGTTCTCGATGGCCTGCTCTGCCTTTTTGGAGATGGCTTTGCGCTCATAATTTTTGCGCAGCTCCCCGCACGATGCGATGACGGTATCCTTATCGCTGATGAGCGCCGTGCCCGAATAGGTGTTTTCCAAAACCCGGGCCAGCTGCTCCGCGTATCCGGAAAGCTCGAAAATAGGGGAGTATTTTTTGAGTGTGATGCTCCCGTCTGCGGATGTATAAATCTCAAGCGGGTCGCCCTCCCGGATGCGCAGTGTGCGGCGTATCTCTTTTGGGACGACAACCCTGCCCAAATCATCGATTCTGCGAACAATGCCTGTGGCCTTCATGTAAAAAATCCTCCTGTGCCATTTCTTGCCGATAGTATCTGCATTGCCGGAATTTTTATACGAATTTGGAGCAATTTTCTATTTTTATACCCGATTGACGGGACACAGCAACCTGTCAGTTTCGCACGCGCCGCTGCACCCGATTGATAGGCCTGCAAAACTTTTCATTTTCGCACGCGCCGCTCAAAATCAGCTTGACAGAGGGCAAATGCTCTCTCATTCTGTGCCCGCCGCACCCGGAAAGAGCGATACCCGATTGATAAGACGGCGAAACTTTCTATGCCTGCCCGTGCATTCTGTGTTTTTCGCGCAATCTCCCTTCATTATAATATACATGGGGGTATGGGGGCGTTGCCCCCATGTTTACCCACTGTCCTTGACCCTGCCCGCCGCCCATCAACCGCTTTACTCCATGGAGCGGCTCCCCATGCCCACTGCTGTCCTTGAGCCTGTCCACTCATTCAGCCCTGCCATCACCTGGCCCAAGCTTTTCTCGCTGTGTTTTTCCCAAATGAGGGGGTATGGGGGCGTTGCCCCCATGTCCACCCACTGCCCTTGACCCTGCCCTTCGCCCATTGACCGCTTTGCTCCATGGAGCGGCTCCCCATGTTCACCCACCGCCCTTGACCTTGCCCCTCGCCCTTAACCTTCTCCCACCGCCTGCGGGCTCATTTTTGGGCGCCTTTTGGCATAAACATGCCTAGAGGGAGGCGGGAATATGACGAAAAAGAGCATCATCAAAAGCGCGGCCATGCTGGGAGCGGCAGGCATCATCAGCAAAGTTTTGGGCGCGATATACCGCATCCCGCTGGGCAACATCCTGGGGGCGGGCGGCATGGGCAACTACCAGCTTGCGCACCCCATCTATACCATGCTCCTGCTGGCCTGCACGGCGGGCATCTCGGTTGCCGTGGCGCGCATGGTGGCCGAGCGCGTGGCAGACAGCGCGCCGGCGGAAGCCTATCAGGTCTTTCTCGTCTCCCTGCGCTTTTTGGCCGTGCTGGGGGCGGCGGGCTGTGCGCTGCTGTATTTCGGCGCAAATTTTGTCATGAACAGCCTGGGCATGGGCTCTGCCGCGCCCTCGCTTCGCGCCTGCGGCCCGGCGCTTTTTGTCGTCGCCATCTCCTCGGCCTACCGGGGCTACTACCAGGGCCTCCAGGATTTGGCGCCCCACGCCCTCTCCCAGGTGGTGGAGCAGGTGGTGCGGCTGTTCTGCGGACTGCATTTTGCAAAGCTGCTGGCCCCGATGGGCACGGCTTACAGCGCCGCCGGAGCGACGATAGGCATGGCCGTCTCGGAAGTCGCCTGCCTGGCCGTCATGTGGGCGTATCACCGCAAAAAAGGCGTGCGCTATGTGCGCGATAAACAGCGCTGGCCCGCCCGGCCGATTTTGGAAAAACTGCTGCGCATCGCCCTGCCCACGACGGTGGGCGCCCTGGCCGTCTCGCTGGTGGCCGGGGTGGATTCGCTCTGCGCCCTGCCCCAGCTGCGCGCCGCCGGGTTCACGGCAGACCAGGCGACCTCGCTCTACGGCCTCTACAGCGGGTTTGTCTCGCCGGTGGTGGGGCTTTGCTCGGTCTTTTCCGGGGCCATCTCCACCAGCCTGTTGCCCGCCATCACGGCCGCCCGCATCCATGGCCGCAAGGCCGCGGCGCACCGGCAAATCTCCCTTGGCATGCGGCTTTCCATGGCGCTGGGCTTGCCCGCCATGGCAATTTTATACCTCTTCGCCCAGCCGATTTTGCAGCTGATGTACCGCAGCCTGCAAGGCCAGGAGCTGGTCCAGGCGGCAGAGCTGCTGCGGCTGATGGCGCCGGGCGCGCTGTTCCTCCTGATTATGCAGGTGCAGACGGGGGTGCTCCAGGGCATGGGGCGGCCGGGGCTGCCCGTGCTCAATATTCTCTGCGGAACTGTGGTCAAAGTTGCCATCGGCCTGCCGCTTTTGGCCATTCCGGCCCTGAATATCGCCGGCGCCGCCATCGGGACGGTGGCCTGCTATGCCATCTGCGCCCTGCTCAGCGTGTATTGCGTCATGAAGTTTTCGGGGGCCAGCTTCGCGTTTGGGGATGTTGCGGCGAAGCCGGCGCTGGCCACGGCGTTTATGGCGGCCGTCGCCTGGCAGGTTTACGCCGCGCTTTCGCACCGGGGCAACACGCCTGCCCTGCTGGCTGCTGCCCTGGCCGCAATTCTGGTTTACGGCCTTTGCTGTTATTTCATGTTCCGGCCAAAGCGGGGCAGGCGGGAGAAGGCTTAAGGCGGCTGTGAATGAAAGATAAGGTCAAGGGCAATGGGTAAACATGGGGGTAGGCCCCCATACTGAATCATAGAAACAGGCTGGCATATGTTTATCGCCGGCCTGTTTCTATTTTGGAATGTCAAGACCAAATAATAGTATTTTTCTATTTATTTAATATTAAAAATTGTGGGGTATGGGGTGAAACCCCATGTTTACCAAGCGCCCTTGACCTAAACCGCCGATTTTTTGGACAAGCCCGGCGGAGAAGCGTTTTTGGAATCCCTGTGAGGCTTTTTTAACGGGGTATGGGGTGAAACCCCATGTTCACGAAATGCCCTTGACCTTAACCGCCCGCACTGCCAATTTGCGCCGCGCTGCCAATCGGGAGTATAATCCCTAGTATTTTTGTCAAGATTATTGACATCCGGGCAAATCCGTACTATGATATACCCGAGTAAATTGCTGGGAATTGGAGGCGTGTGCAGTTTGAAACTATCGACAAAAGGCAGATACGGCCTGCGAGCCATCGTGGATCTGGCGGCCAACAGCCAGAGCGGCGCAGTCTGCATCAGCAGCATCGCCCAGCGGCAAAACCTCTCGGAAAGCTATCTGGAGCAGCTCATGAGCCTGCTGCGCAAAGCGGGCATCATCGAGAGCGTCCGGGGCGCGGGCGGGGGCTACCGCCTGGCCAGAGCGCCTGAGCAAATCTCGGTGGGAGAAATCCTGCGGGCGCTGGAGGGAGATTTAAACCTGGTGGAATGCTCGGCTCTGATGGGCGAAGGGCAGCCCTGCGCCGCGGAAGAGACCTGCGTGACCAAATACGTCTGGCAGCGCATCACGAAGAGCATCAACCAGACGGTCGACGAGATTTTCCTCGCCGAGCTTTTAAAAGAAGGAAACTGCGCGCAGGGCGCAAAGCGCTTTTGCGAGAGCGGAAAAGGAGAATAGCTATGCAGGAAGTCATCTATTTAGATAACGCCGCGACGACGGCAACCCGCCCGGAAGTGGTGGAGGCGATGCTCCCGTATTTCACACAGCACTATGGCAACCCCTCGACCATCTACAGCCTGGGGCAGGAGAGCCATGCGGCAGTCGATCATGCAAGGGAAGTCATCGCGGGCTCGCTGGGGGCAAAGCCGGAGGAAATCTACTTCACGGCCGGCGGCAGTGAATCGGATAACTGGGCCATCAAGGCCGCGGCCGAGGCGTATGCCAAAAAGGGAAAGCATATCATCACGAGCAAAATCGAGCATCACGCCGTGCTGCATACCTGCCAGTACCTGGAGCAGCATGGCTTCGAGGTAACGTATCTCGACGTGGATGAATACGGCAAAATTTCGCTGGACGAGCTGAAGGCCGCCATCCGGCCGGATACCATCCTCATCAGCATCATGTTTGCCAACAACGAAATCGGCACGATAGAGCCCGTGGCCGAAATCGGCAAAATCGCCCGGGAGGCGGGCGTGCTCTTCCATACGGATGCCGTCCAGGCCTATGGGCAAATCCCCATCGACGTGGATGCGATGTGCATCGATATGCTCTCGGCCAGCGGCCATAAGCTGAACGGCCCCAAGGGCATCGGCTTTCTGTATATCCGAAGGGGGCTGAAACTGCGTTCGTTCGTGCATGGCGGCGCCCAGGAGCGCAAGCGCCGGGCGGGCACGGAAAACGTCCCGGGTATCGTAGGGCTGGGCAAGGCGGCGGAAATCGCGCTGAAAACCATGCCGGAGCGCACGGCAAAAGAGCGGGAGCTCCGGGACTATCTCATCAAAGCTATGCTGGAGAGAGTCCCCTATAGCCGGCTGAACGGGCACCCGGCGGATCGTCTTCCGGGCAACGCCAACTTCTGCTTCCGGTTTGTGGAGGGCGAAAGCCTGCTGATGATGCTGGATATGGCGGGCATCTGCGGCTCTTCGGGCTCGGCCTGCACGTCCGGCTCGCTGGACCCTTCGCACGTCCTGCTGGCCATCGGCCTGCCGCATGAAATCGCCCATGGCTCTCTGCGGCTGACGCTGAACGAGCAAAACACCAAAGAGCAGATGGACTACGTCGTGGAAAACACCGCGCGCATCATAGAGCAGCTTCGGGCCATGTCGCCCCTCTATGAGGATTTTGTCAAGAAGAACGCGAAATAGGAGGAGAGACAAATGTCTGCATACAGCGAAAAAGTGATGGATCATTTCCAGCATCCGAGGAATATGGGAGAGATTGAGAACGCCAGCGGCGTGGGCACGGTGGGCAACGCCAAGTGCGGCGATATCATGCGCATTTTTCTGGATATCGACGACGCCGGCATCATCCGGGATGTCAAATTCAAAACCTTCGGCTGCGGCGCCGCCGTGGCCACCAGCAGCATGGCGACAGAGCTGGTCAAGGGCAAGAGCATAGAGGATGCGCTGAAAATCACCAACGCCGCCGTCATGGAAGCGCTGGACGGCCTGCCGCCCGTCAAGGTGCATTGCTCTCTGCTGGCCGAGGAGGCCATCCATGCCGCCCTTTGGGATTATGCCCAGAAGAAGGGCATCAAAATCCAGGGCCTGGAAAAGCCCAAGAGCGATATTCACGAGGGCGAGGAAGAGGAGCAGGAGGATTATTAGGCCTCTGCCGATAAGAGAGGGCAGCGCCGCCGGGCGCGGGCCCTCTTTTTTGCGCCCTTGTGGGGGCAGGCCCGGGCGTAGTATAATAGAGAAAACAATTTGGCGGATGGAAAACCGCAAAAAACGGCAGGCGGAGCATTTGCGCCTAACTGGAAGTATGCGCCCAGGCCGCGCGCTTGCCCCGCGAAAGTGCGGCAAGGGACTGCGATAGTCTGCAAACGGCGGACGCGGCCAGCTGTCCTGCCAAATTGCCTGCCCAAAGCGCGGCAGACGCTGGAAAAATGGCACAATGGCGCGGCTTGGAGTGGGAATTTCCTCTTGCAGGCCGCCGAAAATGCGGCAAGAGCGGCGCAAACAGCCGCTTGCGTGCGGGGCTTGGAGCGGTTGAAATCAGGCACTGGGGCTTCCTGCCAAGCCGCCCCGCACAGAGCAAAACAGAAGACTTTGGCAGGGAATGCCCGTTTTTAGGCGCCGCGCGGCTGGGCGCGAGGCCAGCCCGGAAGGAATAGGAGAGATAGCATGAAACTCATCGGAATTGGAATTGGGGCGGCGGAGAGCCTCTCGCTTGGAGCATGGGAGCAAATGAGGGCCGCAGGGCAGCTCGTCTTGCAGACGGGCCGCATCCCGCTGGCGGGCTGGCTCCGCGAGCAGGGCATCCGCTTTGAGACGCTGGACGCCTTCTATGAGCAGGCCGAGGATTTCGAGGAGCTGGTAGCTCTGGCGCTGGCGCATCTGCGCAAAATGCCGGATGCGGCGCTCTGCCTGATGGGGGAGCTTTCCCAGCATAAGCTGGCCGCGGCGCTGGCGGCCGAAGGGCTGGCCGGGGAAATTGTGCCGGGCATGGGCTTTGAGCAGGCCGCGCTGGCCCTCTGCGCCGGCGCGTGCAGTCCCGGCGCGGTGCTCTGCTGCCCGGCGTCCGAGTTCGGGCAAAGCGGCTTTACGGGGGGCAGCAGCCTTGTGCTGACCGAGCTGGATAACCCCTACCTGGCGGCGGAGCTGTTCTCGGCGCTCTCCCGGTTCTATCCGGCCGATGCCCCCTGCCATCTGGTGCATATGGGGCGGCGGGTGGATCTGCCGCTCCGGGATTTCCCCTCCTTCCCGGATTTCGATTACAGCACGGCCCTGGTGCTGGATAAGCCGGTTTTTGAGCAGAAAGCCTGCTACGATTTTTCGGATCTGCTGGCCGTCATCGCCCGTCTGCGCGCGCCGGGCGGCTGCCCCTGGGATCGGGAGCAGACGCACCAGAGCCTGCGCACCTGCCTCATCGAGGAGTGCTACGAAGTGCTGGAGGCCATCGATGCCGGGGATGAATTCGCCCTGGCGGATGAGCTGGGGGATGTGCTGCTGCAAGTCGTCATGCACGCGGCCATCGCCGGCGAGCATGGGCAGTTCGATGCGCTGGATGTGGCAGACGGCATCTGCCGCAAGATGATCCGGCGCCATCCCCATATTTTCGGGGATGCCGTGGCAAAAGACTCCGCGCAGGTCATGCAGAACTGGGAAGCCATCAAGCGCCGGGAAAAAGCGCAGAAATCCCTGGCCCAAAGCCTGGCGGATGTCCCGGCCGGCATGCCCGCCCTCATCCGGGCCCAGAAGATCCAGAAAAAGGCCGCGCAAATCGGCTTCGACTGGCCGGATTACCAGGGCGCGCTGGAAAAAGTGCGCGAGGAGGCGCAGGAGCTTTGCGCGGCGCTTGATGGCGCGGGCGATGCCCAAGAGGAGGCGGGAGATCTGCTCTTTTCCGCCGTCAATCTGCTGCGCAAGCTGGGCATCGAGGCCGAGCCCGCTCTGCTGGCCGCCTGCCGCAAATTCACGGATCGCATGGCAAAAATGGAAATTCTTGCCAAAAAGCAGGGCCTGGATCTGGCAAA
The DNA here is from genome assembly GCA_041223705.1 of Christensenellaceae bacterium 44-20. NCBI lineage: Bacteria > Bacillati > Bacillota > Clostridia > Christensenellales > Christensenellaceae > Christensenellaceae bacterium 44-20. The sequence goes on along the minus strand of JBCLQU010000003.1, from coordinate 21,626 downwards.
AATGCCGCTTTCGGGACAGGATGCCCTCTGGGAGCGCGCTAAAATGTGTAAAAAAAGCTGAAAAAGGCTTGTATTAGGGCAAAAAGCCGTGTATAATCTTCATGACGCTTGTCCCCAGGGGGCGGCGCAGAAAAGAACTCGTCAATTTAAAAGGAGGAGAACTACGTTGAATAAAACAGAATTGATTGCAGCAATCGCAGCAAAGGCAGATCTTTCCAAGAAAGATGCAGAGAAGGCTCTGGTCGCCATGACCGAAACCATCGTCGAGGAGATCGGCAAGGGCGAGAAAGTCCAGATCGTCGGCTTCGGCACCTTCGAATCCAGAGAGCGCGCCGCCAGAAAGGGCATCAACCCGCTGACCAAAGCACCCATCGAGATCGCTGCATGCACAGTTCCCGCTTTCAAAGCAGGAAAAGCTTTCAAAGACGCTGTAAAATAACAACTAGTTTTGTGCAAAGGCCCGCTTCCCGCGGGCCTTTTTGCTGCGCTTTTGCGCCTGGGGCAGGGCAAATATGAACAGGGTGTAAAACTATGCCGCAAAATTCGCCATGGATTTGCCAGATGGGCGCGTTTTGTTTATAATCAGGTTGGAAGCTGCCCCCCGCAAATGGAAGCTGCGGCGGGCAAAAGCAAAAAAAGGATGGACTGTTTTGAGAGTAGATAAATTTCTGAAAGTCTCCCGGATCATCAAGCGGCGCACGGTTGCGGCCTCTGCGGCGGATGGCGGGCGCATTAGCGTGAACGGAAAAGAGGTCAAGCCGGGCTATCGGCTCAAAGTCGGCGATGAAGTAACCATCGGCTTTGGCGCCCGGCCGCTCAAAGTGCGCGTCAAAGAGCTAAGGGAATCCACTAAAAAGGAAGACGCCGAGCGCATGTATGAGGTGATCGAATGAAGGTGGCGGGAATTGTGCTGGCCGCGGGCCGGGGGACGCGCATTGGCGCGGATAAGAACAAGATGCTGCTGAGCCTGGCGAATAAAACGCCGCTGGAGCTGACACTGCAAAGCTGCCGGGAGGCAACTTGCCTGGATGAGGTGGTGCTGGTCTGCAAGGATAGCGAGCGCGAGCAGATGCGGGAAATCGCGGATGCCATCTTCCCGGAGGGGGAAGTCATCCTGGCTTCCGGCGGGGCGACGCGCCAGGATTCGGCCTATAGCGGCATTTTGGCCGCCTCTTCGGATTGCGATATTCTGGCGGTGCTGGATGGCGCCCGGTGCTTTACCACGCCTGAGCTCATCGAAAACTGTGTGCGCAGCTGCGTCCAGCATGGCAGCGGCGTGGCCGGCTGCTGGTGCACGGATACCGTCAAGCTGGCGGATGCCGAGGGCTGCTTTTTACGCACGCTGGACCGCAACCGGCTGGTGCTGGTCGAGACGCCGCAGGTCTTCCCCCGGGAGATTTTGAAGCTGGCCTATGAAAAGGCTCGGGAAGACGGCTTTCTGGGGACGGACGACTCCTCTCTGGTGGAGCGGCTGGGCCTGCATCCGCGGCTGGTGGTATCCGGCGGCAACAATTTCAAGCTGACGCACCCCAAGGATATCGTCCGGGGGACGCAGGAAGTGCTGGGCGTGCGGGATCTGCGCATCGGCCAGGGCTATGATATCCATGCGCTAAAGGAGGGCAGGCCGTTTCTGCTGGCCGGCGTGCGCATCGAGAGCAGCCTCGGCCTGGACGGCCATTCGGATGCGGATGTGCTGGCCCATGCCGTCATCGATGCCCTGCTGGGCGCGGCCGGCCAGCGGGATATCGGCGAGTTTTTCCCGGATACAGACCCGGCCTACCGGGGCGCAGACAGCATGAAGCTGCTGGAGCAGGTCTGGGCCATGCTGCAGGCCGAGGGCTATGCGCTGGTCAACCTGGATACCACGGTTTTCCTGGAAAAGCCCAAGCTCTCTCCCTATAAGAGGAAGATCATCCACCGCCTGGCCAAGGCGCTGGGGGCAGAACAGCGCAGCATTTCCGTCAAGGCAAAGACGGCCGAGCAGTTCGATGCCGTGGGCGGGGGGCTGGCCTGCGCCGCCTCGGCGACCTGCCTGATGACAAAGCAAAAGCCAAATTAAGGAGCGCGTATGAAGCGGTTTCGCTCGGGTTGGAGCAAAAAAGGGCATATCAGCATGCAGGGGCAGAAGGACCATATGGGCCTGAAAATTGCCCTGCTTTGCGCTGCGCTTCTTTTGATTGCCGGGGCGGTCTATTATTTCGCCGTCCACCGCCCGCGCCAGCAGGAGAAAATTCCGGAAAGCGTGGATCCCAAGCCCTTTGTAGACCCGGCTTTGGGGGTCGGCTCGGAGGGCGCGGAGGATTGGAGCAATCTGCAAAAGGAGGCCGCCATCCGCTACAACACCATCAACGACCCCTTCCTGTTTGGCGGCGACATCGTCTTTTCCTCGACTTCCACCGCCAGCGGCACTGTGCTGTATAACCGCCTGGTGATCTATCACACAGAGCAGGGCGCCAGCGAGGAGATCAGCGTGCCCGTCAAATACGAGAATATCGCCTGGCTGCAAATGAGCGATCAGTATATCGTCTGGGTGGATTCTTCGCCCCGGGGCGGCGGGCGCGTCTGCGCCTACGACAGGCAGAAGGGCGAGTTTTTCGCCGTTAAGGATTATGTTTTCGCGCTGCCCCAGCTCAGCCTGGATGGGCACTACCTGGCCTTTTTGCAGCAGGCCGGCCAGGAGACAGACCGCCTCTATCTCTACGATCTGCAGGCCCGGGAGGGCGTAACGGTAAAAGTGTTTGAAAGCGTGCCCGAAACCTCCGGCGCTGTGCATATTCAAGACGGCATCTTGACGTACGCTGTCTCCTATACCGAGGGAGACCTGCTGAAGAGCCGGGTAACCCTGCTCTCCGTCGAGACGGGCCAGGAGCACACCTACGAGTGGGGCCGCTATATCTATGCGCCCAAAACCTCCGGCCGCTATACCGCCTTTCTCTCTTCGGCCACCGGCCCGGCAGACGATATCTATCTGAGCGAGAACGGCGAAGCGCCGCTGCTCATCGCCGAAGAGGTGGTCAACTACCGCATGGGCGACGGCTATCTGTGCTATACCAAAGACGGCAATCTCTATCTCTACGATTTCGAGACGGGCAAAACCGCCCAGCTCAACACCTCCATCTCCCGGGGTATGCTGGCCAGCGCCAGCGGCGGCGAGGTCTGCTGGTACGATGTGACCAGCGCAGGGGATGTGGACGTCGTCAAATATGCGAAGGTGAAGTAATGGCAAAGCAAAGAAGCTTTTATCAGTGCACGCAATGCGGCTATGAGTGCGCCAAGTGGATGGGCAAATGCCCGAACTGCGGCAGCTGGAACACGCTGGAGGAGCACCTTCCGGCAGAGGCCGCTCCGGCGCACCGCAGCGCCATGGGTTCGGGCGCATCCGGAGCCGCGCCGGGCAAATCCGTGCAGCTGCGGGAAATCGCGGGCACAAAAGCGCCCAGAAGAAAAACCGGCATCGGCGAGCTGGACCGCGTGCTGGGCGGCGGCATCGTGGCGGGCAGCGTTGTGCTGGCCGGGGGCGAGCCAGGCATCGGCAAATCCACGCTGTTTCTGCAGATGGCGGATCGGCTGGCCCAGGAGGCCAGCGTGCTCTATATCTCGGGCGAGGAATCCGGCGAGCAGGTGGCCATGCGCGCAGAGCGGCTGGGGCTGAACTCCCCGGTGAAGTTTTTGGCCGAGACCAATCTCTCGGTCATCCTGGCCACCATCCATCAGGAAAAGCCGGATTTTCTCATCATCGATTCCATCCAGACTATCTACCACGAGGAGATCACCTCCGCGGCGGGCAGCGTCAGCCAGGTGCGGGAGTGTGCCGCGGCGCTGGCGCGCATGGCCAAGAGCACGGGCACAGCCCTGTTTATCATCGGCCACGTCACCAAAGACGGCAACATCGCCGGCCCCCGGGTGCTGGAGCATCTGGTGGATACCGTGCTGTATTTCGAGGGCGAGCGGGCCAGCTCGTTCCGGATTCTGCGGGCAGTCAAAAACCGCTTTGGCTCGACCAACGAGATCGGCGTGTTCGATATGGGCGATCAGGGGATGCGGGAGGTGCCCAACCCCTCGGCCATTCTGCTGGGCAGCCGGGAAAAGGCTGTGCCCGGCGCCTGCATCTACTGCGCCCTGGAGGGGACGCGCCCAGTCATGCTGGAGGTGGAGGCGCTGGTCAGCGAGACCAGCTTCGGCACGCCCCGGCGCATGGCCGCCGGCGTGGATTACAACCGCATGAGCCTGATCATCGCCGTGCTGGAAAAGAAAATCGGCCTCAAGCTGTATAATCAGGATGTGTTCGTCAACGTGGGCGGCGGCATGAAGGTCGCAGAGCCCGCCCTGGATCTGGCGCTGGCCGCGGCCATCGTCAGCAGTTTCCGCAACCGCCCCATCCGGCCGGGGACCGTGCTCTTTGGCGAAATCGGCCTGACGGGGGAGATCCGGCATATCTCCCAGGCGGAGAAGCGGCTGGCCGAGGCGGCCCGCATGGGCATGGACCGGGCGATTCTGCCCAGCTCCAACGCCAAGGGCTTGCAGACGGATTTGGAGCTTGCCCCGGTGCGCACGCTCTCAGACGCTCTGGTACAGCTCTTCTGAAAAAAGCCCTTCCGGGGCTTTTTTTCTTTTGGGGGAAGGGAGAAGGGCAAGGGCGGCTGGTAAACATGGGGGCAAGCCCCCATACCCCATTGGCTAATTATAACGGATTCGTGCGGAAAGGGGCTTTGCGCGGGGAAGCAATGCCCGGATGCTGGGAATGCGGAGCCTGTTATTCCCGCCCGCGAAGCTGGAAGCCGGTTTGTCAGCGAATACATGCTCTCCCGTGATGTGCTCGGAGGGAGGCACCCGATGGCCAGAAGATGCGGCCTGCTACTCCTGCCCGCGAAGCTGCCCCCGATTGGCAGAACGGCGAAAACTGCCGGCTCCGCGCCTAAGGCCGCGGTTCAGCTCGCCGGCTGGCAAATGCCCGCATATTCTCTGCTTGCCGTGCGAATAAATCCCATCCTTAAAATAAGTAAGGGGGTATGGGGCGTAGCCCCATGTTTGCCCACCGCCCTTGACCTTTGCAGGGGCAGCGCAGAGAAGGCTTCCCCGCTCTTGCCCTTATCGCCCTTCCCGCGCAAATAAAAACGGGCTCCGGCGCAGAAATTTTGCCGTGCCGCCTCGAATCAAAGAATAGAAAGGTGAAAAAGATGAGTAAAACGGCGCAAACCAAATCGCAGAAAGCGAAACAGCTTTTTATAGAGGAGAAGTATAACTGCGCCCAGGCCGTGGCCTGTGCCTTCTGCCAGGAGCTGGGGCTGGAGCAGGCCAAAGCCCGGGCGCTGGCCTCCTGCTTTGGCGGAGGCATGGGGCGGCTGAGAGAGGTCTGCGGGGCGGTCTCGGGGGCGCTTCTGGTGCTGGGCGCGGCAGGCGGGGATTACGACCCGGCCGACCGCGCGGCCAAAGCGGCGCAGTATGGGCGGGTGCAGGAATTTGCCCGGCGCTTCCGCGAAAAAAACGGCAGCATCGTCTGCCGGGAGATGCTGGGCCTGCGGGCAGGGCAGCAGGATGCCCCAGCTCCCAGCGCGCGCACCAAGGCCTATTATGCCGGCCGGCCCTGCGCGGAAATCGTGGCCAGCGCGGCGGAAATTTTACAGCAGATGCTGGAGGAGCAGGGCGAGTAGCGCCGCAAAGGGCAGAATGAAAATCCGGGACGCTTTTTTTCAAAATAAGAAAATATCCGTGCTGCCGTCAGAGAGCCGGCTGCTCCTGTTTTTTGCGCCGCCAAAAGTGAATCAAAAGGTTGTCCCGCTGCTGCCCTTGCCGCCTGGGCCCGAAAAAGGCAGAGAGGATGCCGTCTGGCGGCAGATGGAGCGGGCAGTTAAGGAAAATGGCTTTATGCCTTCCCCTTTCTATTTTCAATACCCCTCCGGCGCACGGGTTTTGGCAGATGGCGCGGGAGATATGGATTGGATTTGGGGGCCAAAGGAGAAACGAAAGCCGGGCAACTATGCAAGATTGTTTCGTGCCCTGCGTTATCTGCGCGCAGGCCGGGAGATGGAGGCGAAATGGGCCCTGCAAGATATTCTGCCTTTTTCCGGTATCCAGCGCTATTTGGATGGCATGAGCGACTGGATATGGAAGCACAGGAGCTTTCTTTGCAAAAATGGTGCAAATTTTTGCTGGAATCAGCTTTGGGACAGCCTGGATCCGCGGCTGGTGCAGTTTTCTCTCTGGTATCTTTGCTTTTACAGAAAAAACTATGAAGAATATCTGCGCAAAATTGTGCCCTTCCTCTCTCAGTGCGGGGCGTTTACAGTGCAGTGCCTGCGCATCATCAGCGAATGGGAAGACGCGCAGGATCTCATTTTCAGAATTGCCCGATGCTCAAAAGATTATGCCCGGTATGCGGCGATTTGCTATTTGAAGCCGGAAACGCCGGGTGCGCAGGACTGGCTGATTCGCCGGGCCCCGAAGGATACGCGGATGCCCATGGATTTTGCACTTCTTTGCGCGCAAAAGGGCGATCTGGATGGCCGCCTGGCGCAGGAGCAGATTTCCCGGGAGGATTTTGCCGGCGCGGGCAAATTGCTCGCGCGCCTGATACCCGGCGATGCGCCCTATCGAAATCTCTGCGATCTCAAAGGGAGCGCAGTCGTGCTGAAAAACTATCTGCGCCATGCCAGGGTTTATGCCAAAACACTGGAGGATTTCGATGTCGTCTCGGATATTTACTGGACAACGCAATACTATACCTATCAAAACCTTGAGTTAAAAGGAGAGGTGAGCCAAGCCAGCTTGGCGCTGCTGAAGAGCCCGCGCTGCCTGGCGCTGCTTGAGCCGAAAATGGTGGAGGGAAATCGCGTCGCCTACTATATCGCCCAGCAGATCGGTATGCCCTATCAGAGGCGGGCAATGCGCCAAATCCAGCTGAATTTTTGGCAAAATTATCGCCTGGCGGATTTTTTGCTGCCCAGGCATTATGTGCAAGAGCTTCTGGCCGTGTTTGAGCAGCGCCTGCCCGTGCAAATGCTGCGGTATCATAAACGCCGGCCGAAGCGTTCCCAAATAGAGCAAGAATGGATGAGCCGCACCCAGGCCGCCCTGGGCTATATCCTGGGTAAACTGCAAAATCTTCCGGGAAAAGGTGAAGAACTGCTGCTGGGCGGCATCCGGAGCATCTATATCGAGCATCGGGAGCAGGCTTTGGTCGCGCTGGAAAAATGGGAAACAATTCCGAAAAAGCTTCAGCTTTGGCTCCGGCAGGCCGAGCGCTATGGCTATCATCTGCCCGGCGAGAAGGAGCGGCGGCACCGCCTGCGCGTCTTAGCTGGGCTCGAAGAGCCCGCCCCAAAAGAGGATCCGCCGCAGGAGCAAACGCAGGGCGAGTAACTTGCGTTCAAACCCTGCCAGGGAGCATCGGCTCATTCAAACTGTTTTGGAGGGGTACCCATGAAGTATTTTATCACCGAAGCGGCGCGCGGCGCGTCTGGAAGCACGGCCTATTTTGAGTTTCAAAAAGGAAGGTACGGCGGCGAGTGCTGGAAAAAGGATTCTCTCTGCATCAGCGCCGGGCGCTGGGATGCGCTTTCTCTGACGGAGCTGCTTGCCCAGGTTTTTCCCGCCTTCGATTGCTATGGCGTGACGATTGTCTGCCGCGGGCAGTGGGAACGGGTGCGCCGCCTTGCCCGGGCTGTGCCGGAATGGGAGCAGGCGATGGGAGAGCTTGATGCCTGGGCGGATGCCTGCTTTGAAAAGCAGGAGGCTTTTTCTATCCTTGGCATATAGCGCAATGGCAATTCCCGCGCCAAAAAAAGAAGGCACAGCCTGCCGCCGCGCAAATTCTCTCCTTCTGCGCGCTTTTTTTAATTCCCTCAAAAAGGGGGTATGGGGGCGATGCCCCAATGGCTAAGAAAGGCCTTTTTTCCATTGCCTTTGCCCCATCCAATAATAATTCTCGAAACACAAAAAGAGCGCCACAGGGCGCTCTTTTTCTTGCTCTTTTATTTGAGCGAGTAATCCCCCAGGGCGAAGAGCGTCTGCTTTTCCTTGAGCATGACGTCGTAAATCGAGAGCCCGAGGGCGTTGCACATGGCGGCGTGGTAGAAGAGCACGTCGCCCATCTCCTTTTCGATGGCCTCCCGGCAGTTTTTGCAGAGCTTGCCCGAGACGTTGGTCTTGGCCTGGCCCTCCCGCTTCTTGCCCGAAAGCGAGATGCAGCCGCACTGCGTTGCCGCCTTGGTGACGGCGCGGTTGAGCCGGCCGGCGGCAGTCTGGTATTTGCTCATGGTGTCCAGCAGGTTCTTATTGCGGTCCACATATTCTTCGACGACGATCTGAAAATCTTCCGCCATAATATCGTTTAAATTGATAGCCAATGCCCTTCCTCCGAGAATAAAAGTTAAGTTTATTATAGGCGGCGCCTGGGGAAAATGTCAAACGCGGCCGGGGCGGAAATTGTGAATTTCCTAAAAACCGCCCTTTGCTGTGGTTGACACCGCCCCGCCGGGCAGGTATGATCAAGTAAGGTCAAGAAAAAGGAGCAGCCTGTGAAAAACCTTCTGAGAACCGCTGTCGCGATTGCCGGCATTGCCATCGGGCCCAGCCTTGTGGTGGCGGCGTTTGAGTTTATCGATAATTTTGCGCATATCAACCTCTATGAGCTGATGCATCCGTGGGCCAGCGTGGCCATTTTGGTGATCAGCGCCATCGTGTTTGGCGTGTTGTTTCTGCTGCTTTCCCGGCCGATCGCGGATGAAATCGTGCGCGGCTGTACGCAGCTCTCCCGGCATATCTCGAGGGCCCCGGCCAAAACCATCGTCGTGGGCACGGTGGGGCTGCTGGTCGGCCTGCTGGTGGCGTTTCTGCTCTCCTGGCCGCTAGACAAACTGCAAATCCCCTGGATCGTCATGACGGTCAATATCATCCTCTATGTGGTCTGCGCTTATCTGGGCGTGAGCATCGCGATCAAAACCGGGGAAAAACTGCATCTGCGCGGGGAAGAGACGGGCGGCGCGCAGAGCCAGCCGGCGCCCGGCCCGAAAATTCTGGATACCAGCGTCATCATCGACGGCCGCATTTTCGATATCTGCAAAACCGGCATCCTGGAAGGAAAAATCGTCATCCCGGAATTCGTGCTATCCGAGCTGCGCCATGTGGCGGATTCGGCAGACGCCCTGCGCCGCGGCAAGGGCAGAAGGGGCCTGGATATTCTGGGGAAAATACAGCGGGAGCTGGAAATTCCCGTGGAAATCTCCCGGACGGACTGGGAAGACCTCTCCGAGGCGGATGCCAAGCTGCTGCGGCTGGCCAGGGAACTAGGCGGCAAGATTGTAACCAACGATTTTAACCTCAATAAGGTGGCGGCGGTGCAGGGCATCCCTGTGCTCAATATCAACGAGCTGGCCGGCGCCGTCCGGCCCGTGCTGCTGCCCGGCGAGGTCATCACCGTGCGCGTCATCAAAGAGGGGAAGGATGCCGCCCAGGGCGTCGCCTATCTGGACGACGGCACCATGGTCGTGGTGGAAAACGGCGGCGGGCGCATTGGCGAACAGTTCGCCGTAACCGTAACCAGCGCACTGCAAACCGCAGCCGGCCGCATGATCTTCGCCAGAGACGAACAAGCATAACAAGGCCAGGCCCATGCCTGGCTTTTTAGTGTCATAAAAGTGTAGTAGTTAGAGAGCAATTCACTCTGGCATCTACACTTATTTTATTGGGAGAGAAAAAAGACGGCGTGTTGCGCGCCGCCCTGATGAAAACAGGCGGCAGAGTTTTGTGCTCTGCCCGCCTGTTTTTTCTGCCCGAAAAGACGCGCAAAACCGGCCGCTTCAAATTGTAAACAATTTGTGAATAATCGCGAAAAACTTCGCGTTTTCCCGGCGCATCCGCCCCAAAATGTAAATAAATTCGCAAAAACCTGCAAAAACCCGGCTTTCGCGCCCGAAAAGTGTTGACACCCGGGCGCTGTGATGCTATTTTAGACTATACTGCATAAATGCGCCCTGCGCGGTTTTCGGCCTTTTTCGAGGCCCGCGCAAAGGGCATGGCAAAGGGCTTTCCCGCCGCTTTTTTGGGCGGAGAGAGCGCATCCAAATGGTCTAGTTTTGATAGAGTAACGATATAGGGAGTGAGTGGTAACTATGGTGCATGAAGGTATGGTGCATGAGGTCAAGGCAGGGCTCTCCACGCGGCAGAGCTTTTCCAAAATCAAAGAGGTTTTGGAAGTGCCGGATCTCATCGAGATCCAGAAGGATTCCTATGAGCGGTTTCTGCGCGAGGGCCTCAAAGAGGTTCTGAGCGACATTTCCCCGATCACAGATTATTCCGAAACCCTAGTTTTGGAGTTTGTGGACTACCGCATCCTGGAAACGCCTAAATACGATGTGGAGGAATGCAAGGAGCGGGACGTCAACTACGCCGCGCCGCTCAAAGTCAGCGTCCGCCTCATCAATAAGGAGACGGGCGAAGTCAACGTCCAGGAAGTGTTCATGGGCGATTTCCCGCTGATGACCGAGCGGGGCACGTTCATCATCAACGGCGCAGAGCGCGTCATCGTCAGCCAGCTGGTCAGAAGCCCGGGCGTCTATTTCGATACCGCCAAGGATAAGACGGGCAAAGATCTCTTCAGCTCCACCGTCATCCCAAACCGCGGCGCGTGGCTGGAGTTCGAGACGGATTCCAACGATATCATGTGGGTCCGGGCAGACCGCACGAGAAAGCTGCCGGCGACCGTTCTGGTCCGGGCCATGGGCCTTGGGACGGACGAGGAGATCCGCGCTTTCTTCGGCGAGGACGAAGTGCTGGAGGCGACGTTTAAGAAGGATACCGCCGTTTCCCAGGAAGACGGCCTTTTAGAGATCTACCGCCGTCTGCGCCCGGGCGAGCCGCCCACAGTCGAGAGCGCGAGCCAGCTTGTGCAGTCCCTTTTCTTCGATCCCAAGCGGTATGACCTGGCGCGGGTAGGCCGCTATAAATTCAATAAGAAACTTTCGCTGGCGCATCGGATTGAGAATCAGACCGCCGCGGAGAATATCATCAATGCCGAGACGGGCGAAGCGCTGGTCATGGCAGGCGAGAAGATTTCCCAGGAAACCGCGCGGCAGATTCAGAACGCCGGCATCAATTCCGTCAAGCTGGCCATGGGCGAGGAGACGGCAGTCGTCATCGGCAACCACTTTGTGGACGCCGCGGCTTATCTGCCCTTCGATCCCCTGCTGGCCGAGCTCAATGAGCAGGTCTACTACCCGGCGCTTAAGGAAATTCTGGACGAAAACCTGGGCGAAGAGGAGCTCAAAGCGCGCCTGATTTCCGCGCACAGCGCCCTCATCCCCAAGCACATCATGGTGGAAGATATGTTCGCCGCCTTCAGCTATATGCTGGGCCTGCGCTTTGGCCTGGGCGAGACGGACGATATCGACCATCTGGGCAACCGCCGCGTCCGCTCTGTGGGCGAGCTGCTGCAAAACCAGCTGCGCGTCGGCCTCTCCCGGCTGGAGAGAGTCGTCAGAGAGCGCATGTCCATCCAGGATCTCGAGCATGCGACGCCTTCGGCGCTCATCAATATCCGCCCGGTAACGGCGGCAGTCAAGGAGTTCTTCGGTTCCTCCCAGCTCTCCCAGTTCATGGACCAGACCAACCCGCTGGCCGAGCTGACGCACAAGCGCCGTCTTTCGGCTCTGGGCCCGGGCGGCCTCAATCGCGACCGCGCCAGCTTCGAAGTGCGCGACGTACACCACTCGCACTACGGCAGAATGTGCCCGATCGAATCGCCGGAAGGCCCGAATATCGGCCTGATCAGCTCGCTGTCGACGTACGCGCGGGTCAACGAATACGGCTTTATCGAGACGCCGTACCGCGTCGTGGATAAGCAGACGGGCTGCGTCACCAGCGAAATCCGCTATATGACGGCAGACGAAGAGGATAAATACGTCATCGCCCAGGCAAACGAGCCCATCGATGCCCAGGGCCATTTCGTCAGCGCCCGCATCACCTGCCGCGACCTGGATAAATTCGTGGAAGTTTCCCCGGATCATGTGGACTTTATGGACGTTTCGCCCAAGCAGCTCATTTCCGTGGGCACGGGCATGATCCCCTTCCTGGAAAACGACGACGCCAACCGCGCGCTCATGGGCTCCAACATGCAGCGCCAGGCAGTTCCGCTGCTCATTCCCGAATCCCCCATCGTGGGCACGGGCATCGAGGGCAAAGCGGCCTACGACTCGGGCGTGCTCGTCAAGAGCAAGCAGAATGGCTTTGTAAAGAGCGTCTCTGCAGACCGCATCGAGGTTCAGGATACCGAGGGCGAGGTCCATACCTATAAACTCATCAAATACTCCCGCTCCAACCAGGGTACCTGCATCAACCAGCTGCCCCTGGTGCATAAAGGCCAGCCGGTTTCGGTGGGCGATGTGCTGGCAGACGGCCCCTCCACGCAGAAGGGCGAGATCGCGCTGGGCAAAAACATCCTCATGGGCTTTATGACGTGGGAAGGCTATAACTACGAGGACGCTGTGCTCATCTCCGAGCGCCTGGTCAAAGACGACGTCTTCACCTCCATCCATATTGAGGAATACGAGGCGCAGGCCCGGGATACCAAGCTTGGGCCGGAAGAGATCACCCGGGATATTCCCAACGTCGGCGCAGAGGCGCTCAAAGATCTGGATGCCTCGGGCATCATCCGCATTGGCGCGGAAGTGCGCAGCGGCGATATTCTGGTGGGCAAAGTAACGCCCAAGGGCGAGACCGAGCTGACGGCGGAAGAGCGCCTGCTCCGGGCTATCTTTGGCGAGAAGGCCAGAGAAGTGCGCGATACCTCCCTGCGCGTGCCGCACGGCGAGGCGGGCATCGTGGTGGACGTCAAGATTTTCACCAGAGAGGATAAGGATGAGCTGACGGCCGGCGTCAACAAGCTGGTGCGCGTGTATATCGCCCAGAAACGCAAAATCTCGGTGGGCGACAAGATCGCAGGCCGCCACGGCAACAAGGGTGTCATCTCCCGGGTGCTCCCGGTGGAGGATATGCCCTTCCTGCCGGATGGCACGCCGCTGGATATCGTGCTAAACCCGCTGGGCGTTCCTTCGCGTATGAATATCGGGCAGGTGCTGGAAGTGCATCTGGGCCGTGCGGCAAAAGCCCAGGGCTGGAAAATCGCAACCCCCGTTTTCGACGGCGCCTCCGAGGAGGATATCGAGGAGCTGCTGGCCGCCTCCGGCCTCTCGCCGGACGGCAAAACCGTGCTCTACGACGGCAGATCCGGCGAACCCTTTGAGAACCGCGTAACCGTCGGCTATATGTATATCTTAAAGCTGCACCACCTGGTAGACGACAAGATCCACGCCCGTTCTACCGGCCCCTACTCCCTGGTTACCCAGCAGCCGCTGGGCGGCAAGGCGCAGTTCGGCGGCCAGCGCTTCGGCGAGATGGAAGTCTGGGCGCTGGAAGCTTACGGCGCCGCCAATACCCTGCAGGAGATTCTCACCGTCAAGTCCGACGATATCGTCGGCCGCGTCAAGACGTATGAGGCCATCGTCAAGGGCGAGAATATCCCCGAGCCCATGGTGCCCGAATCCTTCAAAGTGCTCATCAAGGAACTGCAAAGCCTGTGCCTGGATGTCAAAGTGCTGGGCGAGGGCAACGAGGAGCTGGAAATCCGCGAATCCGACGGCGACGACGTCCAGCTGGATGTCAACATCGAGGGCAACGAGGATGAGAAGGGCGCGCCTTCCGGCCAGGAAGATCCGCTGGACGACCTCAGTCTGGACGATATCGACTTCCAGAGCCTCGGCTCCATTCTGGACGATGCCGACGAGGGCGACATGGAAGACGACGACTTGGATGAAGAGCCGACGGAAGACGACCTGCTCTCCAGCATCCTGGATACCGACCTGGAGGAGGAAGATCTCGACGATCTCCTGCCCGCGCTGGATGGAGACGACCTGGACTTTTCGGACGACGAATAGGCAAAGAGCCCGAAATTCTTTAGATAATAGAAAGGGAGTGTAGTTTCCTTGTTTGAACTCAATACATTTGATTCCATGCAGATTGGCCTTGCGTCGCCTGAGAAAATAAGAGAATGGTCCCACGGCGAGGTGAAAAAACCCGAAACCATCAACTACCGCACATTAAAGCCGGAGAAAGACGGCCTGTTCTGCGAGCGCATCTTCGGGCCGACCAAAGACTGGGAATGCCATTGCGGCCGCTATAAGCGCATCCGCCATAAGGGCATCGTCTGCGAGAAGTGCGGCGTCGAGGTAACCCGGGCGAAAGTGCGCCGGGAGCGCATGGGCCATATCGAGCTGGCCGCGCCTGTCTCGCATATCTGGTATTTTAAGGGCATCCCCTCCCGGATGGGCCTGCTGCTGGATATGTCGCCCCGGGCGCTGGAAAAAGTGCTCTATTTCGCGTCTTTCATCGTTACGGACCCCGGCGATACGACGCTGGAATACAAACAGCTTCTGACGGATAAGGAATACCGGGAAGCCCAGGAGAGCTTTGGCGCAGATGCGTTTAAGGCCGGCATGGGCGCCGAGGCCGTCAAAGAGCTGCTCAAAAAAGTGGATCTGGAGGCCGAGTGCGAGGCGCTGCGCCGGGATCTGGAGAGCTCCTCCGGCCAGAAGCGCATGCGCGCCATCAAGCGCCTGGAAGTAGTGGAGGCGTTCCGCAAATCCGGCAATAAGCCCGAATGGATGATCCTGGAATGCGTCCCGGTTATCCCGCCAGAAATCCGCCCGATGGTTCCGCTGGACGGCGGCCGCTTCGCCACCTCGGATCTCAACGACCTCTACCGCAGAGTCATCAACAGAAATAACCGCCTCACCCGCCTGCTGCAATTAAAAGCGCCGGATATCATCGTCCGCAACGAAAAGCGCATGCTCCAGGAAGCGGTGGACGCGCTCATCGATAACGGCCGCCGGGGCCGCCCGGTAACGGGCGCCGGCAACCGCGCGCTCAAATCTCTCTCGGATATGCTGCGCGGCAAGCAGGGCCGCTTCCGGCAGAACCTGCTGGGCAAGCGCGTCGACTATTCCGGCCGAAGCGTTATCGTCGTGGGCCCCGAGCTCAAGATGAGCCAGTGCGGCCTGCCCAAGGAGATGGCGCTGGAGCTGTTCAAGCCCTTCGTCATGAAAAAGCTGACGGATGAAGGCCTGGCGCACAATATCAAGAGCGCCAAGCGCATGGTGGAGAAAGTGCGTCCCGAGGTTTGGGATGTGCTGGAAGAAGTCATCAAGGGCCACCCCGTGCTCTTAAACCGCGCGCCGACGCTGCACCGCCTGGGCATCCAGGCATTCGAGCCCATGCTGGTGGAAGGCCGGGCCATCAAGCTGCATCCGCTGGCCTGCACCGCCTATAATGCCGACTTCGACGGCGACCAGATGGCTGTGCACGTCCCGCTTTCCGTGGAAGCCCAGAGCGAAGCGCGCTTCCTGATGCTGGCGGCCAACAACATCTTAAAACCGCAGGATGGCAAGCCTGTCGTCTCCCCGACGCAGGATATGGTCATCGGCTCGTACTACCTGACGATTCTAAAGCCCGGCGCCAAGGGCGAGGGCAGCGTGTTCGCTTCGCCGGATGAGGCAATCCTGGCCTACAATACGCACAATATCGATATGCAGGCCATCATCAAAGTCCGGGTAACGCGGGAAGTGAACGGCGAGCAGAAGACGGGCATCATCGAAACTTCCGCTGGCCGCATCATCTTCAACCAGGCCATCCCCCAGAACCTGGGGTATCTGGATCGCAGCATCCCGGGCAACGAACTGCAATACGAAGTCAACGAAGTCGTGGGCAAAAAGCAGCTGGGCAAGATCGTAGACTACTGCTTCTCCGCCCTTGGGGCGACGGAAACCAGCCATGTTCTGGATAAGATCAAGGCGCAGGGCTTCCACTATTCCACCATCGGCGCCATCACGGTTTCGGTTTCGGATATCAACATCCCGAAGGAGAAGAAGGAATACATCGCCGAGGCAGAGGCGCGCATCACCAAGATCGACCGGCAGTATCAGCGCGGCTTCCTCACAAACAAAGAGCGCAAGGAAAACGCCGTCAACGTCTGGACCGAGACGACCAACAAGGTTACGGCGGCGCTGGAATCCAATCTGGACGATTTCAACCCCATCAACATGATGGCCAGATCCGGCGCCCGCGGCAGCATCAACCAGATCCGCCAGCTGGCCGGCATGCGCGGCCTGATGGCAGACCCTTCCGGCGAGATCATCGAGGTTCCCATTCGCGCGAACTTCCGCGAAGGTCTGACGGTTCTGGAGTTCTTCATCTCCTCCCACGGCGCCAGAAAGGGCCTTGCCGATACCGCTCTTAGAACGGCAGACTCGGGCTACCTGACCAGAAGACTTGTCGACGTTTCGCACAACGTCATCGTCCGGGAGGACGACTGCTTCGCCCGCCTGGGCGAGGAAGTCCAGGGCATGTGGGTTTCGGATCTGTATAGCGGCGGCAACGTGGTCGAGCCGCTGGCAGACCGCATCCGCGGCCGCGTCTCGGTGGATGAAATCCGCGATCCCGCAACGGGCGAAGTCATCGTAGGCAAAAACGCCCCCATCGATGCGATTCAGGCAGATAGAATCGTCAAGGCGGGCATCAAGAAAGTGCAGATCCGCACGATCCTCACCTGCAAGAGCGAGCACGGCGTCTGCGCCAAGTGCTACGGCGCCAATATGGCGACCGGCCTTCCCGTGGATATCGGCGAGGCCGTGGGCGTCATCGCGGCGCAGTCCATCGGCGAGCCGGGCACGCAGCTGACCATGAGAACCTTCCATACGGGCGGCGTCGCCACGGCAGACGATATCACCCAAGGTCTGCCGCGTGTCGAAGAGCTGTTCGAGGCCAGAAAGCCCAGAGGCCAGGCCGTCATCTCGGAAGTGGGCGGCACGGTATCCGTCAGCGACGTCAAGAAGAAGCGGGAAGTGTTCGTTACCCCCGAGCACGGCGAGACTGCCGTCTATACCATCCCCTACGGCTCCCGCATGGCCGTGCAGGATGGAGACGTCATCGAGGCGGGCGATTCGCTCACCGAAGGTTCCATCAACCCGGCGGATATCCTGAAAATCAAGGGCATCAAGGGCGTGCAGAGCTATCTGCTCAGCGAGGTGCAGATGGTCTACCGCATGCAGGGCGTTGAGATTTCGGATAAACACCTGGAAGTCATCATCCGCCAGATGCTCAGAAAGTGCAAGATAGACGATGCCGGCGATACAGACCTGCTCACAGGCGAAACTGTGGATATTTTCCGCTTCGAGGCGGAAAACGAGCGCATGGCGCGGGAAGGCGGCCGCCCGGCGGTTGCTTCCAGAATCCTGCTCGGCATCACCAAGGCCGCCCTCTCGACGGAATCCTTCCTCTCGGCCGCTTCCTTCCAGGAGACGACCCGGGTGCTGACGGATGCCGCCATCAAGGGCAAGGTGGATAGCCTCTCCGGCCTCAAGGAGAATATCATCATCGGCAAGCTCATCCCCGCGGGCACGGGCCTCAAGCGCTATAAGAACATCGAGGCCGTCAAGAATGTCCCGAATGAGCAGATTGCCGGCCAGCTTTCCGGGGCGGAAGCGCCGCAGGAAGAGCTGGCATAGCAAATAGGAGCGCCCGGCCGGGCATCCCCGGCCGGGAAGCGCTCAAATGGGAGAAGAAATATGGCAGATAAAATCAGCAAGGTCTGCGAGATCAAAGGCGAGCCTGCCTGCGAATTTCTGGGAAGCGACGGCTGCGAACACTGCACGCTGTATAAGCAGAATGTCCGGCAGTTCGAGCGCAGAAAAATCAACGACATCTGGAAGGTAACGCTGGGCAATTTGCCGGCAGATGTGGATAAATTCCACGAATCCGAGGAATGCTTCTTCTGTAAGAAGGAGCACAAGGGCAAGCGGGAAGCCTATGCCATCGCGGAAATCGCGCATCCCGAGCCCGCCCACGAGACGGGCGAAGCCTTTGGCCTGGGCCAGAAGGTGCGCCGGCCGGTGGGCTCCATGATCCAGGTGCCCGTGGCCGTCTGCAAAGACTGCAAGCGCCGCCTGAATACGCTGGATAACCTCCGGTTCATCGGCATGATCATCGGCCTGGCTCTGGGCATTTTCGTCCTTTGGCTCATTCGGAATGCGGAATTTCTGACGAACAACGGCGAATTCACTTCCACGCTCATCCTGCTGCTGCTCATCGCGCTGGGCTACCAGGGCGGCAAGCTGTATCAGAAGGCGCTGGCGCGCAAATATGAGAAGCAGATGTATCTGCAGTTTTTCGATTTGCCCGAGGCAAAGGAACTGGCCGATCTCGGCTGGTTTGCCCAAAACGAGAAAACCCGGGGCAAAGTGTTCGTCAAAAAAGAGAAACCCCGGAAAAATTTCCGCTTTATTCCCGGGCAGGGGGCGCCGGAGCAAGGCGAATCCCAAGGGAAAATGTAGTTGACAATGCCGGCAGCGAAATGCTAGAATATTATTTGGCTTCTTTTGTGCTGCCGCAAGGAAAAAAGGTTCCCCGCGGGTTGCAGTGGGAATTTCAGATAAAATAACGATTGTTTACTTAGGAGGTAAAGAGGTAGAATATGCCTACGATTAACCAGCTGATCAAAAAAGGAAGAAAAACGATTGAAGATAAAAGCAAATCGCCGATTCTGCAGCAGTGCCCGCAAAAGCGCGGCGTCTGCACCGCAGTGCGTACGATGACGCCCAAGAAGCCGAACTCGGCGCTGCGCAAAATCGCCCGTGTCCACCTTGTAAACGGCATGGAAGGTACGGTCTATATCCCCGGCATCGGCCATAACCTGCAGGAGCACTCCGTTGTCCTCATCCGCGGCGGCAGAGTGAAGGATCTGCCTGGTGTGCGCTATCACATCATCCGCGGCACGCTGGATGCAGCAGGCGTCAGCAACCGCAAGCAGAGCCGCAGCCTGTACGGCGCCAAGAAGCCCAAGAACTAAGGCTTTTCGCGCAGTCTAAAATTTGAATTATCACAAGGAGGAAGACCATGCCAAGACGTGGTGGAGTAGCAAAGCGGGAAGTTATTGCAGACCCGATTTATAAAAGCAAAGTTGTGACCAAGCTGATCAACCAGATCATGCTGGACGGCAAGCGCGGAACCGCGCAGCGCATCTGCTATGATGCGTTCGAGATCATCGAAGAGAAGACGGGCAAAGACCCCATGGAAGTGTTTGAGGCAGCCATGGAAAACATCATGCCTGTTCTGGAAGTCAAGGCGCGCCGGGTTGGCGGCGCGACGTACCAGGTGCCTATCGAAGTGCGCCCCGAGAGAAGACAAACCCTCGCCATCCGCTGGCTGGTGATGTTCTCGGGCAAGAGAGGCGAGCGCACCATGCGCGAGCGCGTGGCCGCAGAGATTATGGATGCCGCAAACAACACCGGCTCCAGTGTCAAGCGCAAAGAGGATATGCACAAGATGGCCGAGGCCAACAGAGCGTTTGCGCATTACCGTTGGTAGCGGCTGCTAGGAAAGGAGCTTAGTAGTGTCCAAAGAATTCCCATTAGATAAAATTAGAAATATCGGCATCATGGCCCATATCGACGCGGGCAAAACCACGACGACCGAGCGTATTCTGTTCTATACCGGCCGGACGTATAAAATCGGCGAGGTGCACGATGGCGCCGCGACGATGGACTGGATGGAGCAGGAGCAGGAGAGAGGCATCACGATTCAGTCTGCCGCAACGACTGCCGAGTGGAAGGGCCACCGCATCAACATCATCGATACTCCCGGACACGTGGACTTCACGGTCGAGGTTGAGCGTTCCCTGCGCGTGCTGGACGGCGCTGTCGCCGTGTTCTGCGCAAAGGGCGGCGTTGAGCCCCAGTCCGAGACGGTTTGGCGCCAGGCCGAGGGCTATGGCGTTCCTCGCCTCTGCTATGTCAATAAGATGGATATCATGGGCGCGGATTTCTACAACGTCGTCGATATGATCGTCGACAGACTGGGCGCGAACCCGGTTCCGCTGCAGCTGCCCATCGGCAAAGAGGCTGATTTTATCGGCATTGTCGACCTGATCAACATGAAGGCCGATCTCTATGATACTGACGATGCTACCGGCGCCAAGTTCGACGTCGTGGATGTCCCGGCGGATATGCTGGAGCAGGCCAAGGAATACCGCGAGAAACTGGTCGAGGCGGCTGCCGAAGCCAGCGACGAGCTGATGGAGAAATTCTTTAACGGCGAGGAGCTCACGAGAGAAGAGATCATTGCGGGCCTGAGAAAGCGCACGATTGCCGGCGAGATCGTCCCGGTCTGCTGCGGCTCTTCCTACCGCAACAAAGGCGTTCAGCCCATGCTGGACTATGTCGTCGAGCTGCTGCCCTCCCCGCTGGATGTCCCGGCTATCACGGGCACCATCCCGGGCACGGAAGACGAGGATTCCCGTCCCGCAGATTACGACGCCCCCTTCTCTGCCCTGGCTTTCAAAATCATGGCAGACCCGTTCGTGGGCAAGCTGGCCTTCTTCCGGGTATACTCGGGCAAGCTGGCCGCCGGCTCCTATGTCTATAACTCCACGAAGGACAGAAGAGAGCGCCTTGGCCGTATCGTCAAGATGCACGCCAACCATAGAGAAGAAGTCGAAGAGGTTATGGCCGGCGATATCGCCGCAGCCGTCGGCCTCAAAGACGTGGGCACGGGCGATACCCTCTGCGATGAGAAGAATCCCATCATCCTGGAGTCCATGGTGTTCCCGGATCCGGTTATCCGCGTCGCCATCGAGCCCAAAACCAAAGCCGGCCGCGATAAGATGGGCGTTGCCCTGATGAAGCTGGCCGAGGAAGACCCGACCTTCAAGGCCTATACAGACGAGGAGACGGGCCAGACCATCATCGCCGGCATGGGCGAGCTGCATCTGGAAATTATCGTCGATCGTCTGCTCAGAGAGTATAAAGTCGAAGCGACGGTGGGCGCGCCTCAGGTTGCATACCGCGAGACCATCACCAAAGCAGTCGATTCCGAAGGCAGATACGTCCGCCAGTCCGGCGGCCGCGGTCAGTTCGGTCATTGTAAACTGCACGTCGAGCCCCAGGAGCCGGGCGCTGGCTACGAGTTCGTCAACGCCATCGTCGGCGGCGCAATCCCCAAGGAATATATCCCCAGCATCGATGCCGGTATCCAGGAAGCGGCCAAGAGCGGCATTCTGGGCGGCTACGAAGTGGTAGACTTCAAGGTTACGCTGGTGGATGGCTCCTACCACGAGGTCGACTCCTCCGAAATGGCATTCAAGATCGCCGGCTCCATGGGCATCAAGGCCGCCTTCGAAAAGGCCGCCTGCACGCTGCTCGAGCCGATGATGAAAGTCGAAGTCGTCGTTCCGGATGAATATCTGGGCGATGTCCTGGGCAACATCAATGCAAGAAGAGGCCGCGTCGAGGGCACGGAACAGCGCGGCAACTCGCAGACGATCCGCGGCATGGTTCCGCTCTCCGAGATGTTTGGCTACGCGACAGACCTGCGCTCCAGAACGCAGGGCCGCGGCAACTACACCATGCAGTTCTCGCACTATGAGCCTGTCCCCAAGAACGTCGCAGAAAAGGTTACTGGCAAGAAATAAGCGCCAGAAAAGAATAATAAAATTCTCAGTTTAAGTTTAAAGGAGAAAGAGAATGGCAAAGGAAGTATTTCAGAGAAATAAACCGCATGTCAACATCGGAACGATCGGGCACGTA